>CAMWSA010000614.1 GCA_947176785.1 uncultured Lachnospiraceae bacterium | reverse complement strand
GATCATACACAGGAACCCCGGCAAACACAGTCTGCTGGGCAGGTATTTTTGTAACAGATACCTCCTGTCCAAGCGTTAACAGATGCTTTGCCAGATATTCCCCGACAAACCCGGCTCCGCCAATAATCAGCGACTTCATCTAGCAGGCCCCCATCCGTATCTCTTTTTCCACAAGTTCCATATCGCTTTTTACCATACGCTCCACCAGCTTTTCAAACGGAATCTCCCGCTTCCAGCCAAGTTCCTTTTCCGCCTTCGCCGGATTGCCCCATAAGAGTTCCACCTCAGCGGGACGGAAAAATTCCGGATTGACTTTTACGATGACTTTGCCGTTTGAACGATCCCTGCCAGTCTCATGCACACCTTCGCCTTCCCAGTCAATGGAAATACCCACATGAGCGAACGCGGTTTCCACAAATTCACGGACGGTTCTTGTCTCATTTGTCGCGATGACATAATCCTGCGGCTGTTTGTTCTGCAGGATCATCCACATTGCATGAACATAATCCTGCGCATGCCCCCAGTCACGTTTCGCATCCAGGTTGCCCAGTTCCAGATAGTCCTGCACGCCCTGGCGGATGCGTGCCGCCGCATAGGTAATCTTGCGTGTGACAAATTCCTTGCCGCGCCGTTCGCTCTCATGGTTAAATAAAATCCCGCTGCAGGCAAACATGTCAAAGCTTTCGCGATAATTTTTCGTAATCCAGTAGCCGTACAGCTTCGCCACTCCGTATGGACTGCGCGGGTAAAACGGCGTCGTTTCCGTCTGCGGCATTTCCTGCACTTTGCCAAACATCTCGGATGTGGCTGCCTGGTAAAAACGGGCCTGTGGCCGGACTGTACGGATCGCGTCCAGAATGTTCGTGACGCCGATGGCGTCGATGGCAGCCGTTGCGGCCGGCTGCTCCCAGCTTGTTCCTACAAATGACTGCGCGGCAAGGTTGTAGACTTCGTCCGGCTGTGCGATTTTTACGGCGTTGATCAGTGATGTTAAGTCTGTCATATCGGCGTAGATCAAGCGGATTTTGTCTTTGATATGTACGATATTGCCGTAGTCGACGACGCTTTTGCGGCGCATAATGCCATAGACTTCATATCCTTTTTTTAGCAGCAGCTCGGCCAGGTATGAGCCGTCCTGGCCGGTGATGCCGGTGATTAGTACACGTTTCATGTGGTATTCCTCCTACATTCTTTTTGTGTTTTGGAGAATCTACTTTATGTCTCCACATATTGTGGTACACCTCTCCAAGAACTTGTATATTCCGATTATCTATTTCATTCATTCTGTTATTTTATGATCCCATTGATTTCCTGACTGACAGATGACAGTCGCTGAAAGCGAATATCATTTATCTAAAAATCTTGTCAAAATTCTAATTGCAGCAAAAGTCCGTAGTCATGTTCCTTTTTCTTTTCCACAATATTCAGAAATAATATATCTGGGCCTGCTCTTTATTTCCTCATATATTTTGGCAATATAAAATCCAATAATGCCAAGACTTACCATAATAATACTACCGCTGAATAGCTGTAAAATAATAATGGTTGTAAATCCTTCCAATGCAATCCCCATTATTTTTTGATATAGCGAATAAATTCCTAGTACAAAGGAAGTTATGAGCATAAAAATTCCAATAAATGTTACCATCTGCATAGGTGCAGCCGAAAATGAAGAAATATTTGTCAGCGCATATTTTACCAAGGACCATGTGGACCATTTTGACTCCCCAGCTGTCCTTTCCTGTACAACAAACTCCACTGATCTGGTTTTAAATCCAACCCATGAAGACAATGCTCTAAAAAAGGCATTTTTTTCTTTCATTTCCAAAATTGCATCTACTGCTTTTCTGTCCATTAATTTAAAATCAGATGCACGTCCCATATCTGCACCAGCAGCCTTGCTCATAATATCATAAAAAATTCTGACGCACACTTTATGTATTGCTGATTCTTTTCCTCTGTCCAGCTTTACTCCTTCAACAACCTCATATCCCTGTTTCCAATACTGATACATTTCTACGATTGTTTCAGGCGGATGCTGCAGATCACAATCCATTACAACACAGCATGCGCCCTCGGAATTTTTTAATCCTGCAAAAATTGCAGATTCCTTCCCAAAGTTCTTTGAAAAACTAATTCCTTTTACAGTATCATAGAAAGAAGCCTGCTCTTGTATTTTCTGCCAAGTCTGATCTGATGATCCATCGTCAACAAAAATAATTTCAAAAGGAATACCTTCTTTTTCTATAATTCGGCTTACAACAGACGTGGTACATGCAATCATCTCCTGTTCATTAAATGCCGGAATAACAATAGATAACATTTCATCCTGCTTTTTTATTCTTTGTTTTTGTGAACCCATCTCTTACTCCCCTGCCAGTACTATTGAATGAATCTCAATTATATTCTGTCCTACATTGTGCATTTTAATTTCCAAATCCTCAATATCTTTTGGAATCGTAAACCTGACTATTTGTTCATTTTCCACAGACTTTAAAAC
>CAMWSA010000613.1 GCA_947176785.1 uncultured Lachnospiraceae bacterium | reverse complement strand
TTTTTCCATAAAATTGGTTGATTTTTGTAATGTAAATCCTTACAATAGGTATCAAAGATCCATTTCGAAGGAGGATGGGAAAAATGGGATTTCTATGTCATTCACAACAACGTATCGCGCTGTCTCACTTTGCATCGACAATTTTGGAAAATGACTGTATTTTATTTGGCTGTGTTGACAAACGCAGCGGCAAGCCGTCCAGACATGCATTTATCAACAGAGTTTTCTGTAACAGCTATGACCGTTCGGATGCCAGTATCGAAATGCGCCTGGCTGAAAAGAAGGAACATTACCGAACTCTGAGTCCCAAAAGCAATTCCGAAGAAATTGAGCGCTTTGTGAACGGGATTCTGAAGAATGAAAAGAAGAGGCTGACGGAAAAGATAGAGACGCTGCTTTCCTCAAATTGTGCCTCCAGCAGCGTCATAAGCCTGAATAATGACACCCTCGGCATCCTGACGGCCTCTGCCGAAAGTGTCTATTACCCTAAAGGCCCTTCTAAATACATCCGCGCCGTAATGGAAGAGTATGCCTCCTGTGACCAGCTGGCGCGGGAAAAGATCTTTTACCGGAGAACCATCGAGGGGCTGGAGAAATATGCCCGCGACAGGGCCGTAATCGAGGTCGGGCTTACGGACAAACCCGGGCGGCATCAGGTGATTCCCGCTTTTATCCGTCCGGATATATATAAAACCCATTTGTACCTGGCCGGCGTATCCGTTTCGGAGGACATAATGGGGGAATCCGTCTCCTACAGGCTCGACCGCATTGAATCCACACAATATATCCGTAGCGGAAATCTTTCTTCTCACGCTTTATCCAATCTGGAAAAAGCCGTTGACCAGTGGGGCATCCAGTACCTCACAGGCGCTAAAAGCCGCATACGTATCCGTTTAACGCCGGGCGGCATCAAAAAATACCAGCGGTATACATACCAGCGGCCCGCCTGTTCATCCATAGAGGGAGATTCCAAGGATATCTATGTGTTCGACATTTCGGAATATCAGGCACAGGTGTACTTTTTCAAATTCGGGGCCGACGCTGTCGTTCTGGAACCCGAGACCCTTAGACAAACCTTTCACAGGATGTATCAAAAAGCATTGGCTAATTACGACTCCCTGTGACGGCCTTCCATATCTTTTGCCTCTGCCGTTATGTCAGCGAAGTTCCGGCATCTACGCCACCCAGTATGTCGGGGGCCTCAAAAACTGGCATAAGGAAAACCTGGACGGCACACTGAAGGCGCTGACTGAGTTAGGAAATGGGGTAAGCTGATGTCGGCTTTGATTTGCCTGAAACATGCTTTAATATAGCAATCAAAAGCAGAAAACATGGCAGTAGAAAGCTATGCCTCGGCATATACCGAGGCCTGCTTGCTGGCAGTTCCCCCCAAAGCCCTCGTTAGGAGGGGCGCAAATGCGCCGCTCCTTTTAAGCCGCCTTCGGCGTCTGCCGTCCCCCGCAGAAAAGAAAAAACATCAGCGCAACCGCTTATAATTCTCAGTCTGCTACAGGGCATACTCCTGTTTCAGCGAATGCATGGACGGCAGCTTTTTCAAACCGTGAGAATCAAAGCTCCGCTTAGCCGCTTGATCCGCCATTAAATATGCAGCTTGATCCTTTCAAGGCTTTTCATGATAATTTCCTCCGATGACAGGATATGTTCCTTACAGCCCTGTACAACCTTCTCAATGTCTTCCACAGAATAATCCGCATCTGTGAGCTGCTGATCATATCCCGCCAACACTGCGCCGATATTACTGACCTCCAATCCCTGCTCCAGCATTTGATATTGGCATATATTCGCCAGGACATTATTCCTTAGTTCCCGGTCATCAAACAATGCCTCTGAGAAAATTTTATACCACTCTGTGTCAATCTGCTCTTTTTCCGATGAATTGCCCCAATTCCTCAGTCCCTGCTCCAATACGTCAAGATAATTTTCGAACCCTGCCTGAATGTAAAAAAACATCAGCGGCCAGTCTTTGTCCGTTATATCATCTATTCCGCGGGGCTTGCCCGATGAAATTGTAAAGGCACTGCCTATCAGCCGCTCAATGGCCTTTTCTCTTTTTTGGGCAAAATATAGTTCAGAATCGTTATTATGACAAAACCAGCCTCTCAGATCGGAAATATCATGAAAGAAGCTTTTGACATTGCCATACTGTTTTCTGTCAATCAATGCGTACTCATAAAAAAGGCTGAACAGGTTATGTTTTGCCTTTATCTGCACGCGGTCACAGTCACAAAACAAACCATATATACTGACCACTTTTCTCCAAAACAGGTTTTCACCCTTCCTGTTCACAGCCGCTTTCGGACAATATCCCTGGAACAGGTTTACGCTCCCGTTTACTTTGTGTGCCAACGTCCTGATCTGCTCAATTCTTTCTTTATCTTCCATAATTTCCTCTACCTGCATATCGCTGGCCTCGCCTGCGATATTGCACCAATCTGTATTTGGAAGTTCTACTTCCAAACTTTCCTCTGCCCGCATATCGCTG
>CAMWSA010000612.1 GCA_947176785.1 uncultured Lachnospiraceae bacterium | reverse complement strand
TGCAGGCATATTGGGATTTCATGAATAAGAAATAAAGCCAACGGTAGCATATCCCCAATAAGGCACAGAGGACGGACAGGGCAGGCATCCCTGGCATTCCGGTAGATTGGAAAATCGGGGAGTAGTGATGTGTTAGCATCAATGCAGCTAACATACGAGGGGGGAGGAATGATAGGATGAAAGTTTTAGATGTGTTTTCTTGGCTGCCTGCAAAGGAAATAAGCATAGAGGAATTGGAACAGATATTTATAGGGCATCTCAACGGTACTTATGAAGGAGAATACAAGGTATTACTGGAAATACCAGATAATGCGGATAAGAATATTCTCAGTAGTAGCGCAGAGCTTATAGGGGAAGGGAAGGCTGTGGCCTGCATTTTGAAAGGCGGAAATGTTATAGCTGTTGTAGGCTATAGGGAATAGGCAGGAGAAAATGATTAAGACAGAATTTGGCATAATTGAGGATATAGGGGAAACACAGGAGTATTCCTATGATCCGGAGAAATATCAATGTGTTTGTATTGATGATGCTTATATAGATGATTGGTGGAATAAGCTGGCTTTATTAAAGACATATTTTTTCACAGTCTTGACCGCCCAGAATATGGGCTTGCGAGGTGGGGGATTACATTGATGCCGCCTGATTCGTTGCCAGGTTTTCAAGAGATTGTGTTATCCTACAAACGAATCAATGAGGACGTTCATCTGAGGGAATTGGCGGATAAAATACAGGATGCAATCAGCAGGAACAAATTTATGATACATTTTGGGATTTAGTGAATGTGGATGCATATCCCCGATAAGTCACAGAGGGTAGGTACCCCGGCATTTCCGGCAAAACAGAGAGGCGATTGAAATGGATATTACAGGAATAGCAAAAAGCCATCAAGCGGACATCCAAAAGACGGGAAAGCTATTCTCCAAGAAGGAATGGAAGCTGTCTGATTCCCTCCGGGAGAAGATTACAGGATGCGGCGCAGAATGTCTATATGGGGAATAAGTTCCTCGCCCAGGGGAAAAGCGAGGTCGCCAAAGTTGCACCGGACAGGGCTTCCCCCGGTGTTTCTGCAGATAGGGGAACCGGGAAGTTGGGGCGGCTTGGTGAATGGCACTAACCAAAAAGAATGGAGGAGGTATCGATGAATATTTTTCTTAACAATCAGGTTCAGCGTAACCGAACACTGCTTGACATCATGTTTGGCAGAAAGGCACAGAATACAAAAAACAATAAAAATGTGCTGTCCGGCAGGAGGGACACCGTCACCATAAGCAGCGAGGCGCAGGAACTGTCCATGCAGAAAAGCATATCGGGCCGGACGCGGAACACGAGCGTAGACAGTACGATTGACCTGCAGAAATATATAGACGCTGCCAGGGAAAGTAACAGTGCGGCATTGGAAAATGCGGGCAATGAGATAGATGTCAATGCTGTTTCATACACGGACAATTCTACAGCATTCCGGGCGGCGTTGACGGATAAATATGCAAAGCTGGTGGCGGAGGCAAAGACGCATTCCAATCCGGAAGAATATATCTACGGGAAATATTATGGCAAAGGCTCACAGTATTATGAAACGAACCTGACAGAAACGGAGCGCCGGATTGCCTATAACTATGAAATGCAGATGTATAAGGATGGAAAGATAATCGGCGTAAGTTATGAGGATTCCCTTTTCAGGGGAATTGAGATATACGGGGATGTGAAGGATAATGACAGGATTATGTTTAAACGCCAGACGATAAACAGGCAGATATCCAATATCATGTCGGGCGCGGGGATTGACACTGTGGGGATTCCGGACACCTGTACTTTTACGGTTGATCCATACAGCTATTATATTTCAGTTGATGGCGTGGACGATTCGCTGAAGCAGTCAATGGAACAGGTGCTTAATCAGGGGAACAATGGGAAGAACCTGTATAAGCACATCCTCACCTGCTCCACACAGGACGGGTGCAACAGTTCGCAGGTTTCTGCGGATTCCAAGCTGAAGTTTCAGGCATTCCAGCAGGTGTATGAATATACCGGGCTGAAACTGAATGAACTGGAGGAGAAGGGCGGAACTTATTATACGAAGGACGGAGAGGATATAAAGGAACTGGTCAGGGCGGCAGTGGATAAGTCAGGCACGGTTCCGGGTGATTACAAGTCACAGGTAAAGCAGTGGATATGTGGGATGATCTCAGAGATTTCCGGGAAAGGCTGGAACAATGTGGCGGATATGAAACTCAGCATACTTTTCCAGTCGGGCAGGCTGATTGACACGAAGCAGTCCATTGTTTATTCACAGGAGAGCGAATGGATAAAGGGCATCATAGGTTCCAGTTGGTACAGTGTGACAAATAAGTGAAGAATGATAAGTACAACGGATAAATAGTGGCAAAGCAGACTTTATGGGGAGGCGTTTATTGGAAGATACCAATAGGCGCCTCCGCGCTTTTCTAGGGAAACGCGAAACAAATGTTAAATTGGATGCCCAGTAGTCAAAAATCCCGACAAGGGGGCA
>CAMWSA010000611.1 GCA_947176785.1 uncultured Lachnospiraceae bacterium | reverse complement strand
CGCCGCCCCAGCGGCCGGGGGTGGCCTCCACACTCTCTCCCACCGGGCAGTACTCCCCGTCCTCCGTCAGGCTGTAGCAGAAAGATACCTCCGTCTCCTGTTTTACACGCATCCGCAGATACAGGGTCTCCGTCCCCTCCGGCAGGACTGCCGCATCCGTGCGGGTCTCGTCGTTCCTGGTCCAGTTGCCGGTGCGCTGCTGCAGCACCAGCTTTCCCTCCCTTTTCTGAACAAGCAGGCCGGTGTAATGGCCGCACTGGGACACCATGCCCGCCGCGTCGCCCTCCCTGAGCTTCTCCAGATGGAGGCAGGCGGTGATCCGGAACTGGGGGGCGGGCCATTTCTGAATCAGCAGATTGGGAATATCACACAGCTGTGTCTCCGGGGCGCTCTGCAGGGCATTCAGCGTCAGCTGCCCGCCGCCCAGGCTGTACCAGTTCTCCCTGTAGTTGGCATTCCACTGCCATTGCAGGCCCAGCTTCTCCCCCTCAAAAAAGTCGCTGTCCTCCGGCGCGTCTATGGGGTATGTAGCGCCCACGGCAGGCTTCTCATACTGCAATACCGGCTCGCCGCAGCCGTTTTCGTCCGGATTCACACCGATCACCGGCCAGTCATCCACCCAGCGCATGGGCTGCAGGTGTACGATACGCCCCGTGTTGCCCACATCCTGGAAGTGCAAAAACCAGTCCTGTCCGTCCGGCGTGTCCACCCAGGCTCCCTGGTGAGGGCCGTTCACCGGCGTGTTGCCCTGATGCAGCACAATCTTCTCCTCATAAGGACCATAGATATTCCGGGAGCGCAGCACAGTCTGCCATCCGGGCTTCACCCCTCCCGCAGGGGCAAAGATATAATAATATCCGTTCCGCTTATAGAGCTTGGGCCCCTCGATGGTGGGCTGGGTGGCGTGGCCGTCATAGACAAACTGCCCGTCGTCCAGCACGCCGGAGCAATCCGGCTCTATGGGAGAAATATAGAGAAAGCTCTTGAAGCCGATGCGGCTCCTGGCAAAAGCCGTCACCATATAAGCCTTGCCGTCATCATCCCAGAAGGGACAGGGGTCAATCCAGCCCACCACCCTGCGCACAAAGGAGGGCTCAGACCACTTTCCCCAGGGATCCGTGGCCTTACTCATCATAATGCCCTCGTCCGGCATGGGGACGAACACATAGTAGGTGCCCTCGTGATAACGGATGGAGGGAGCCCATGCGCCGCAGCCGTGCAGGGGCTTGTCATAGGTGTCAAAGGGCATTTTGTCCCAGATATAATTGATGACCTTCCAGTTCACCAGGTCCCTGGAATGCAGCAGGGGAACCGCCGGTGCATTGCAAAAGCTGGAGGCTACCATAAAATAGTCTTCTCCAACCCTGATAGCATCGGGGTCGGAATAATCCGTATAGAGGATCGGGTTTTTGTAAGTTCCGTCCCCCTGGTCAGCAATCCACATTTTCTTGATCTTACTCTTGTCCATAGCTTCCTCCTATTCATGACAGCAGAAAAAATTGTAATTCAACAGAATCCCTGCCTGCTTTATACTGACGGCCGCCGGGCTTTTCCAATCCCCGCACGGCACATGCTGCAAAACCGGGCAGCCTGTGCCGTGCAGGAGGGAAAATCTACTCGACCGTGCATATATTTCAAAACTATGGAAAAGTATAACATATTTTTCCTTTACCTACAACACCCACAGGCAATCCTGACCATTTTTTACCCACATGGAGCCGGTGACGGACAAGTCGTAGCTGCGCTCCCCTTCCTCCACTGTCATGGACACATGGGTGTCATAGCCGTCCCGGGCCAGAGCCTCTCTGTCGTATTCCAACAATAGTTTACCCTTGCCCACAAATTCATTCTGCATAATTCTGGGCCGAAAATAGTCCCTGGTCATCTCCGCATCCCGCTCGCCGGCCTGCAGCCGCAGCACCACGCCGCTGTCCGTGCGCAGCAGGAACTCATTCCCCCGGGGGTACAGGCGGATGATTTTACCCGAAGCCGGGGCATAGACCCTGTTGTCCTCCGGGGTGAGCAGCACGCCCCGGCGTCCCTGGCCTTCCAACACATCCACCTGGCCTGCCACCGGGCTCGCAATGGCATGTCCCGCAGGCTTCGCCTGCTGCTCCCGGTGCGAGCGGCTCCGGTATTTGCGCTGGATGCGTGTCTTCTGCCATTCCCTGGTCTCTCCCCTGTAGTTATCCCTTTCCGGCTCCCGTGCCGGCTGCCTTTCCGCCCGGTATGCCCTCCTGGCCTGCGTCCGGGGTTCCTGCCGGGCCGGTTCCTCAAATTCCGCCGGCTGCCCCTCCCAGGCTGTCTCCTCGGGCCATTCCTCCCTCTCGGGCAGCATCGCCTCCTCCTGTGGCATCGCCCTGTCAGGCAGCGCTGACGTCTCCTGCCATGTCGCCCTCCCGGGCATTGCTGACGCCTCCTGCCATGTCGCCCTCCCGGGCATTGCTGACGCCTCCTGCCATGTCGCCCTCCCGGGCATTGCTGACGCCTCCTGCCATGTCGCCCTC
>CAMWSA010000610.1 GCA_947176785.1 uncultured Lachnospiraceae bacterium | reverse complement strand
AAAGCTTAAAGAATGTGAATATTCCTTCTAGTGTCATTCAAATTACGCATAATGCGTTTAATGGATGCAAGGGATTGACTGAGGTTACGATTCCCGAAGGAGTGACTGAATTAGAGCTACGTACATTTTATAATTGCGAGAACCTTCAAATAGTTAGGATTCCAGAAAGTATTAAAAATATAAAAAAAGGTGTATTTTATCAGTGCATTAATTTGAAACATGTATACTATTCTGGCACAAAACAACAATGGAATGGTATAGATATTAATAATGAAGGAACAGATTCAAGCGGTGGGTGGATAGGCAGTGAGAATAAATATCTTTTAAATGCAACTGTACATTTTGGTGACGGAACATCGATCAATGGCCCATATGAAGATTATGAATATAGCATTTTGGATGATGGAACAGTACGAATCACAAAATATAAAGGCTCTGATAAGGTGATAGAGATTCCAGCGGTAATCGAAGGCAAGCCTGTGACCAGTATAGGGAAATCAGCCTTTGAATATTGCATGAATATAACTAACGTGAGAATTCCTGATAGTGTCCTCGATATCAGAGATAGCGCGTTTGCTTATTGCTTTTCCTTACAAGAGATAAATATCCCAGGAAATGTGAATAATATTGGAGAAGATATATTTTGGGCTTGCAATAAATTGCAGGAAATAAATATTTCAGAAGGTGTAACCAGTATTGGAAAGGGTATGTTTTATGGTTGCAGCTCTTTGCGAAAAATCGTGATGCCAACAAGTGTGACCAGTATTGAAGACAATGCGTTTTGGCGTTGCAGTACTTTGCAAGAAATAAATATACCCGAAAATGTGACGAGCATTGGAAATTATGCGTTTTATGAATGCGTAGCTTTGCAGGAAATAAATTTCCCAGAAGGTGTAGTTAGTATGGGAAGATATGTGTTTTGGGGTTGTAAAAAACTACAAGAAGTAAATATTCCAGAAAGTGTGACCAGTATTGGAGAAGGAGTTTTCTATGATTGCAGCGCTTTACAAAAAGTAGATATTCCGGAAAATATGACAAACATTGTTAATAACATGTTTTATGGTTGCAGTGCTTTGCAAGAAATAAATATTCCGGGAAGCGTGACCAGAATAGATTGGTCAGCGTTTTATGGCTGTAGTGCTTTGCAAAAAATAAACATTCCAGAAAGAGTGAGCAGTATTCAAGTATCAACATTTTATGGTTGCAGTGCATTACAAGAAATAAATATCCCGAATAAAATAGTCAGTATTAAGGAAAAGAGTTTTTATGATTGTAGCAGTTTAACGGATGTCTATTATGCCGGCACAGAAGAACAGTGGAACCAGATCAACATTGCATCAGACAGCGGGCTTGAAAATGAAAGGATAACCATACATTTCAGAGAAGAAGACGAAGCAACAAAAGACTATGAATATAACATCCTAGACAACAACACAATCGAAATCACAAAATACACAGGCTCGGATGAAGCAGTCACAATCCCAGCACAAATCGATGGAAAAAATGTAGTCAAAATAGCAGAAAAGGCATTTTACAACAATGAAAATTTGAAACAAGCAATACTGCCAGCCTGCCTTACAGAAATGGAAAAAGACGCATTTTACGGCTGCCCAAGCCTGACGGTACTTGAGGTAGATGCTGCCAGCGAAAGCTACACGTCTGAGGATGGGGTTTTATTTAATAAAGCAAAAACAGAGCTTATCCGATGTCCAGAGGGAAAAAGCGGGAAATATACAGTGCCGTCTGGTGTTAGTTCCATTGGGGAGTATGCATTTTATAATTGCAATAAGCTGACAGAGGTTGTAGTGACAGACGGAGTAACTACGATCGGGACAGGGGCATTTCATGATTGCGGGAATCTGAAAACATTAACAATTCCAGCCAGTGCTGTTAGGATTCATAAAAACTTTATTGTGCATGGAGAAGCTGTGCCGTACAGCCTGAAAGATGTCTATTATGGCGGGACAAAAGAGCAGTGGGAACAAATCGAAGTTATGGGCGATTCAGAAGGAAGTGGAAGCGTAAGCAAGAAGCTTTTACTGGATTCCATAAATGCAACCATACATTTTAAAAATGACCCAATCGTCCTCCCAGAAGAGCCCATCCAGCCGGAAGTCCGCAACCCAAAAGAGGAGTTAGAAAGCTTAAAGTCCAACGGCACTTTCCAACTGGACGATTTCAAGCACTACCTGACCGAAGAGCAGCTCGGCATTATGGAAGACTACCTCTACACCTGGCTTGCACAGGTGAATTACGCCTACCAGTATTCCGGCAGCAGCACAGTCAAAGAGCTGGTTATGAAAAAAGCCGGCATCGACCCGGACGGGGATTTTGCATCCGGCATGGAGCAGGCGATTACCCATATTTCGGTCAATACAAAATACGGGATGAAGACGTTTGAAATCACGATGGGGCTTGGACAGCCGGACGGAAGCGGGAACCTGTACCCGGGATACAGTGTGATGCACTATGAAATACTCGAAAAAAGCGGCGTCCCGTCCGATGTCCCTGTAAGCGGGCAGA
>CAMWSA010000609.1 GCA_947176785.1 uncultured Lachnospiraceae bacterium | reverse complement strand
AAAAAACTGTATGTATTTGATTTGCTGCTGACGGTATGTGAATGTGAGGAACTGGAGTTCACCGATTATTGCGGGCCTCAGTATGCGGCGGAATACGCAAAACGGCTGCCCGGGTTTATTCAGGAGCTGCATCGGAAGGGGGAGATATCGGACCGGCGCAGGCGAGAGATCACATCCAGTCAGTCCCTTCAGAAGTTTATGGCGGGCAGGGGATTTGTGAAAAGGGACTGGACGGAACTGCGGAAATTCAGAATGGCCGAGGCATTATACAGGTGGATAAACGGTTACAGCGCTAAAGAGATTCAGAAATTATGTCAGTTTGAGTATTGCGTTGTACAGAAAAAGGGTGAGAAGGGAAAGTACATCACGGATATCCTCTCTGCGGATGTGTGGATGGACTCCTCTTTGTCCGATATGGAGATACAGTTCAAGCGGCTGGGGGTGGCGCTGTTTTACGGAGTCCCTGTGGAACTGCTGGACAGGCTGGACGTAACCGCGCTTGAACCGGTCCAGGGACGGCAGCTGAGAACAATAGGCAGGATTATCAACATAAAACGGCATTATTCGGCCAGGAGAGAGGGAATGCTGAAAGGGCTTTTGGAGCATATAGGCGGATTCCCGGAGAATTATATAAGGTTATTGGAGGAGACGGACGATGTACGGTGAATTTGAGAGCATATCCGAAAAATACGAGATACCCGGACCTGTTTTGGAAGCGATAGAAAACGATATCAGCGGAAAGGGGAGCCGGGAAGTGGTGCTTACTTCTCTGCAAAGAGAGGCAATACATAACGGGCACTTTTGGTTTGGGGACGGGGAAAACCGCAATCTGATCATTCAGGGAGCCACCTCCTCAGGCAAAACGCTGGTGGCTGAGCTGTTGGCGCTGCAAAGCGTCTTTTCCTGCAACAAGCATGTTGTGTATCTGGTTCCGCTGAAAGCGCTGGTGTCCGAGAAGGTACAGCAGTTTAAAAAGGATGTGGCGAACGCCCACGGTTTGAAGATCAGTATCTTTGCTTCCTCCTCCGATTATCAGGATCATGACACGGAGCTGGCGGAGGGACAATATGATATTGCCGTTGTGGTATATGAGAAGTTTTTCGCCATGCTGGCGGAACAAAGGGACAATAAATTTCTGGAAAAATGCGGTCTGATCGTGGTGGACGAAATACAGCTGCTTGCGTCCCAGGACAGAGGCGCCAAACTAGAGTATGCCCTCACAAAAGTGAGAAACAATTATTCCGATAAAATCAGAATTCTGGGATTGACCACCATTGACTGTGATACGACTTATGTGGAAAAGTGGTTGAACGCGGTGGTGATTAAAAACGCCAACCGCCCCATCGCCCTGCGGGAGAAAATCATATCGTTGAGCGGGGCCTATTGGGAGAGATATGTACCCGGGGAAAACGAAGTGGCAGAGCAGAACAGGGATCATCTCATGGGAAAGATCGAAGTCGAAGGAATAGAAAAGCTGAAAAACCAAAAGCTTGACTTAAAGAAAAACGCACTTCTCAATGGGGTGCTGAAAGAAATATACGAAAAAGACGCATCCACAAAGGTGATCGTGTTTGCCAGCAGCCGTGGCCGATGCCGTAAGATCGCCATGGACATAGCCCGAAGCGGGGTGCTGGAAAAGCGGGAAGTCAGCAGGGAACTGGACGGACAGCTGGATAAAACGGATGATGAGAGCGAAAGAAGCCTGTTTAAGAATCAACTGCTCCCGGCGGGAGTTGCCTATCACAGCGCCGCACTGCCCATGAGCCTGCGGGAAACCATAGAAGCTGAGTTTAAGAGCAATTTGGGCGGGATCAAGCTGATTGTTGCCACGGAGACCCTGACAATCGGCATGAATTTGCCTGCGGACGTAATGATTTTGTATGATAATCAGGTGTTTAGAGGCGAGGAGGGGGCCGTAGATATCAAGCCCCAGGAATATAAAAATTATATAGGGCGGGCCGGCCGACTGGGGATAACGGAAAAAACGGGGGAGAGTTATCTGTTTGTCAACTCCGATTCGGACATTCCCTTTTACTGGAAGAAATATGTGGAGTGCCATATTGAGAACATTTCCTCGGCATTGAAGGATGCGGCGGCCAGAGATTGTGCGCCATATTATTTGAATCTGCTCTGCAAGGGAAAGGATATACGTTTCACCGAGTCAACCATCAAAGACCTGGCAGGAAAAACGCTGAATGCATTTGACGCAAGGGAACATGGCAGAGTATATGACATTAATGCCTCGGAGATTATAAAAGATCTGAAAAAGGCGGAGTTGATCGTAGAGACAGACGGCGACGAGAGTGAACTGGATGATGAAGATACCACCCCGGAAACCTATAAGATGACCAACTTTGGCGAAATGCTGGCACCCTACGCGCTGTCGGTCATAACCTGTGTAAGGATTAAAAACCGCTTCAGGGACGGGGAATACAAGGCGAGAAGCGGCATACGGGGCGGGCTTCCGCTGGATTATACGGACCAGGAACTGAAGAAGGGTAAATATCTTTTGGATATCTTATACAC
>CAMWSA010000608.1 GCA_947176785.1 uncultured Lachnospiraceae bacterium | reverse complement strand
TTATAAATGTGCCTGTGAGAGTCTGCCCATCCGTTTTTTTATATCTTCCCTGGGCATTGGCTGTCAAACGTCCCTCCGCCAGCAGTTCCTCCAACAGCCGATGCAGTTCCTGGCGTTCCTCCCTGGACACCTGCAGAAGCGCGGCCAGTTCTTTCTCCTTCATGGGGACATACTGCTTATCCGCCATCAGGTCACATATCATATTCTTTCTGTTTTCTGCTGTTATCTCCATATCTTCTATCATCAATACCTCTAACCGAATCGGGATCTCTGGTTCTGTAATGGCTCACCTGATCAGATATGCCCCTTTTTCAGAATCCCTCATTATTATGGTTTTCCCAAGCCTGTTGCGGCATCCATGCGGCAAGTATAAAAATTGTCCTGCCAGATCCTGTTTTGCTCTTATGCCAAGGGATGTCCTGGTAGAAGTCCCACATACCGCAAGGATTGAAAAGTTTAAAAAACACCCTTGACCAGCAAGGGTGTTCTTTTTCCGTCTCTAATATGCATTCAGGTTCAGCACAACAGCAAAGAGGATGAATGCCACGGCAAGGATCTTGGTGAGTTTCACCAGCATCCCCTCCATGGAACGTCCTTTATTCTTACCCCAATAGGTCTCCGCCGCCCCGCTGATTGCGCCAAGGCCAGCCGCCTTGCCCTCCTGCATCAATACTACAATCACCAGTGCTATACAATCTAAAATAAATAAAACTGTCAGAATCACTCTCAGCACACCCATAATAATACCTCTTTCCGTTCAGCCAATATATTAAAGCGTGATCTATATACTCAATGATGTGTCAAACAAAAATAATTATAGCATAGATATTCCTGACGCGCAAGCATTTTTTCCTATTTTTCTCAAACTTTCCTCTACATGCATATCGCTGGCTTTGCCTGCGATATTGCACCGATCAATATTTGGATGTATAACATCCAAACTTTTACTATGCCCATCACCGTCGGAGCCTGCAATATTGCGCCTGTCCGTTTTTGGAGGTTTCCTCCAAAGACCCTGTTCCTGCATCCCGCCGGCTTCGCCTGCGGGATTGCGTTGATCAGTAATGGGAGTTTACTCCCAAATTACATCGGCATACATCACTGGCTTCGCCTGCTGTATAGCGTGAATCCGTATATAGTACGTATTTGGCTTAAAAGAGTTATTCCCGTTTACAATTATTGATTCGCACCTTCTTACCGCCGTCCCGGATCGGTATAGCAGCCATAGCCATTCAGTTCCTCCTCAATACGCAGCAGGCGGTTGTATTTTGCCACCCGGTCGCTGCGGCAGGGGGCACCTGTCTTAATCTGGCCGGTATTCATAGCCACGGCGATATCTGCTATGGTGGTGTCCTCCGTCTCCCCGGAGCGATGGGAAATCACGGCGTGATAACCGTTTCTCTTGGCCAGCTCCACCGCCTCCATGGCCTCCGTCAATGTGCCGATCTGATTGACCTTCACCAAAATGGCATTGGCCACATGGAGCTGGATTCCCGCATCCAGACGTTTTACATTTGTCACAAACAGATCGTCTCCCACCAGCTGTACCCGGTCCCCGATCCGCTGGGTCATCAGCTGCCAGCCGTCCCAGTCGTCCTCCGCCAGGCCGTCCTCGATGGAATAGATGGGGAAGTTCTCCATCAGACGCTCATAGTAGGCAATCATCTCCTGGGTGTCCCGGATCACCTCCTGGCTCTTC
The DNA here is from genome assembly GCA_947176785.1 of uncultured Lachnospiraceae bacterium. Taxonomy (GTDB): domain Bacteria; phylum Bacillota; class Clostridia; order Lachnospirales; family Lachnospiraceae; genus Acetatifactor. Next base: position 830 of record CAMWSA010000608.1, on the reverse strand, counting down.
AAACGGCTTTCCCCGGGAAAATGATACATCCCTGTCTTTTCATTATATAGTTCGCTGCTGGCCACGTCCAGGGCAATCTTGATGTCCTGCCCCGGCGTATAGCCTGCGGCGCCTATTGCATCCACGATATAACCCAGCACGCTCTCCGCATCCGGCAGATCAGGGGCAAAGCCGCCCTCATCCCCCACTCCGGTGGAAAGGCCCTGCTCCTGTAGCAGCCCTTTCAGATTGTGATAGATCTCTGCACAAATCCTGAGCCCCTCCGCAAAGCTTTCCGCCTGCACGGGCATGATCATAAACTCCTGAAAATCCACGGTGTTGGCGGCATGCTTCCCGCCGTTTAAAATATTCATCATGGGCACGGGCATACGCCTTGCGGCGGCACCGCCCAGATAGCGGTACAGCGGGATATGCAGCGCACAGGAAGCCGCCTTGGCGCAGGCCAGGGATACCGCCAGAATGGCGTTGGCCCCCAGGTTGGCCTTGTTGTCCGTGCCGTCCGTCTCCACCATAAGACTGTCGATCTGAATCTGCTCCAGGGCATTGCGGCCGCAGAGCAGAGGTGCCAGCTTCTCGTTGATATTCTTCACTGCATGACGCACGCCCAGCCCGAAATACCTGGGTTCCGCGTCCCGCAGTTCCACTGCCTCAAAGCGCCCTGTGCTGGCACCGGAAGGCACCGCGGCCAGGCCCGTATGGACATGCCCGTCCACCCTGTTTTTGACGACGACCTCCGCCTCCACGGTGGGATTGCCTCTTGAGTCCAGAATCTCCCGTCCATGTACCTTGATAATCTCTAAAAATATCATAATGAATGCCTCCTTTATTAG
>CAMWSA010000607.1 GCA_947176785.1 uncultured Lachnospiraceae bacterium | reverse complement strand
TATCTTGAATTTCTTTCCAAGATCGTAGAGATCAGGGGATTGCTGCTGTATATTTTCATGTAACGAGGATACAAATCATAAAACAGTAAGCGTCCGGACCGGTTCCGGCTTCGCCTTGACCGGAGTATATTGCGGTGGGAGTGGCACAGGCAGGGCGTCCATGGAATTTACAACAGGAGGGGGTAATTATGGCGGGATTTGAAAATATTATAGGGCAGGAGCAGATCAAAGCGCATCTACAGGGGGCGCTGGAGTCGAAAAAAGTATCTCATGCCTATATTATCAACGGGGAAAAATCCTCCGGCAAGGAGTTTGTTGCCAGAATATTTGCCATGGCGCTACAGTGTGAGCAGGGAGGCACAGAGCCCTGCAACGAGTGCCGCTCCTGTAAACAGGCACTGTCCAGAAACCAGCCGGATATCATCTATGTGAGCCACGAGAAGCCCAATACGATCAGTGTGGATGATATCCGCAGGCAGGTAAACAATGATGTGGCAATCAAGCCCTACAGCAGCCGCTACAAGGTATATATTATCAATGAGGCGGAAAAGATGACGCCCCAGGCCCAGAACGCCATTTTAAAGACTTTGGAGGAACCACCGGAGTATGCAGTGATTCTGCTGCTGGTATCCAATGTCAACACACTGCTGCCCACAATTCTGAGCCGCTGTGTGCTGCTGAATATGAAGCCGGTCAGGGATGCCCTTATGAAGAAGTATCTGATGGAGGAATTACAGGTACCTGATTACAAAGCGGATGTCTGTGTGGCTTTTGCCAGGGGAAATGTGGGAAAAGCCAAGGCGCTGGCCTCCAGCGAGGACTTCGAGAATGTGAAGAGCGAGGCGCTGGGATTGCTGAAATATGTGCAGGACATGGAGATTCCGGAGATTGTCACAGCCATCAAAAAGATCGGCGAATACAGGCTGGAGGTCAACGACTATCTGGATATCCTGGCTATATGGTATCGGGATGTACTGCTGTTCAAGGCCACGGCGGATGTCAATCATCTGGTGTTCCGGGAGGAGATTCAGGCCATCCGCAAGGTGGCGGGGCGCAGTAGTTATGAGGGCATTGAAAATGTGATCAGGGCGCTGGATAAGGCGAAAAGGCGTCTGGATGCAAATGTAAATTTCGACCTGACAATGGAACTGCTCTTTCTGGAAATGAAGGAAAACGGGTAAGAATTTTCCTCTTTTCTTACACAGGGCTTTGTGCTAAAATGAGTGGGATACGCAAACAGGTTAAAATAAGTGAGGTATATAGATGATAAAGGTAATTGGTATCAGATTCCGTACTGCGGGTAAGATCTATTTTTTTGACCCGCTGCAATATGATATAAAGAGGGGCGATAATGTGATTGTGGAGACTGCCAGGGGCATTGAATTCGGTACGGCAGTCAGCGACATCCGGGAGGTGGAGGATGACAAGGTGGTTCAGCCCCTGAAGCCGGTGCTGCGAATTGCCAATGAGAGGGACAAGGAGCAGGAGGCCGCCAATAAACGGAAGGAGAAGGATGCCTACAAAATTTGCCTGGAAAAGATTCAGAAGCATGGGCTGGAGATGAAGCTGATTGATGCGGAGTACACCTTTGACAACAATAAGGTGCTGTTTTATTTTACCGCGGATGGCCGTATTGACTTCCGTGAACTGGTGAAGGATCTGGCCGGCGTATTTAAGACCCGTATAGAACTGCGGCAGATCGGCGTGAGGGATGAGACCAAGATACTGGGAGGGATCGGCATCTGTGGCAGGCCGCTGTGCTGCCACACCCATCTGTCGGATTTTATTCCCGTATCCATCAAGATGGCAAAGGAGCAGAATCTGTCCCTGAATCCCACCAAGATCTCCGGTGTATGCGGCAGGCTGATGTGCTGCCTGAAGCATGAGGAGGACACCTATGAAGAGTTGAACCGCAGACTTCCCGGTATCGGTGATTATGTGACCACGGAGGATGGCCTGCGGGGCGAGGTACACAGTGTCAATGTGCTGCGTCAGCTGGTAAAGGTGATCGTTGACAGGGAAGACGAGAAGGAGATTCTGGAATATCCGGTGGAGGAACTGCGCTTTAAACGCCGCCATGGCAAGAAAGAGCAGATGGACTTGTCCAAAGAGGAATTGCAGGAACTGGAGCGCATGGAGCAGGAAGACCAGATGGAGAGCCAGGAGCAGGGGGAGAAGCCGGCCTCCCAGGGGGGGAGACAGGAGCGAGGCGAGCATCCCAGGGATGGCGGCCAGGAAAGACGTGAGCGCTGGGAGCGAGGCGAGCGCCATGACAGGACTAACAGAGCGGACAGATCAGATAGGCCGGGAGCAGACAGAAGAGATCGGACAAGCCGTGACAGACGTCAGGATTATACACAGCATCAGCAGGAAAACGGGGAACGGCAGCAGCGCCAGGAGCGAGGTGAGCGCTATGGCCGGGATAATGGTCAGGAGCGGAGTGAACGCTATGGCCGGGAAGGCGGCCAGGAGCGGAGTGAACGCTATGGCCGGGAAAGCGGCCAGGAGCGGAGTGAACGCTATGGCCGGGAA
>CAMWSA010000606.1 GCA_947176785.1 uncultured Lachnospiraceae bacterium | reverse complement strand
CCACCCACCCTGCACACTGGGAATATTTCTCCAGCTCCGGGATCGTCAGTTCAATCGCGCTGTTGGAGCTGCCGCAGGCAGGAAATACCGTCTCAAAGCGTTTCAGCGACGCATCCAGATACACCTCCACGCCCTCGTTTACCGCAAACGGACAGACGCCTCCCACCGCATGGCCCACAAGGGACTCTGCCTCCTCCGGCGAAAGCATTTTCGCCTTCACACCAAACTGCTCCTTGTACTTGCGGTTATCGATCTTCACATCCCCGGCCGCCACCACAAGCAGGGCGTGGCCGTCCACCATGAATGACAGCGTTTTCGCTATCCTTGCAGGCTCACAGGAAAGGGCGGCTGCCGCCAGCTCCACCGTGGCGCTGGACACGTCAAACTCCCTGATCTTCTCTTCCATCCCGTACTGTTTGAAATAGGTTCTTACTCTCTCAATCGCCATATTTATTTCCTCCATGCAGAAACCATTATAACATACAAAGGGAAAAAATCAAAAAACAATCAAATCCGTGCCAGCGCCAGATCCTGCCGCACCATAGCTGTCTGCCTTGGAATTTCCCGCATGAAATTCTCTCTGACATGCGCCCACGCCTCCTCATTTTCCAGATGACAGCATGCCTTTCCGCTATAAATCATCCCCCACAGCCGTCCCATCAGCTCCGGGGTAAGCGTCTCCCCTGAAATTCCTCCCAGACTTCCCGGCACATACCGCTCCACGATTCCGGCCGCTACATAGGGCATATAAATATCCCCCATCTGCTCCAGCCCCACCGTCTCGTGCACAATCTCCTCATATAAACATTTATCGGCTCTCATAACCGAATGTAACAATGCGTAAATGGTACCCAGCCTGTGCGCCGGTCTGTCGGAGATAAACCAGTCCGCCAGATCCCGCACATAGCCGTAGCACATAATGTCTGCCCAGAGATTCTTATCCCAGGCGCTGTTAAAGTTTTCACTGAGAATGTATTCGATCAGATTGACCGTATCTTTATAGGAACCCTGCAGCTCCTTCAATCGAAACGCATAGATTTTGTGATTCTCCAATGGTGTCTCCAGTACATCCACAATTTCCTGTATGGCCGACAGCCCGAATCTCTCCTGCATGGCAGTCAGATTCTCTTCCTTGGGCCCGCATCCGCCTTCATAATCCGTGAAAATGGGCTGATGGCAGAATGTAAAAATGCCATACTTCTGATAAAGTCCGGGATAAGCCACTGAGTAACGCTGATAAGCCACCGGGTTCTCAGACAGCCGAATCATGCGACCGTCGCACTGGTTGGCAAAGTGCCCCTGATAGATAATGCCCGCTCCCTTATAATAAGTGTGACTCTCAGAGATGCCGCACCTTCTCCGTGGAACCGGCGTGATCATCTCCGGCAGCGCTGCCTCGTCTATCTGCACGCCCGTCTCATTCAGAATGGGCACCCTGTCCGTTTGTAATATGAAGTCTGTCCTTGCCAACTGCCGTCTCTGCCTTTCTGTCTGTACTCTACTGATAATACGAATCACAGCACCAGAAAGTTTCGTTTTGCGAGCATTAATTGCTTTGCCGAGTGTCCGCTTTTTCCAAGATGGCAAAGGAAAAGTCAAGAATCTTCTCTTTTCGTTTCTCCAGCATTTTCATATAAAATTTTTTCTGTAAATCACTGATAAACGGCGTATCATCTATGACTGCATATATCTTTGCCATATCAATACGCGGTAGAATACGTTTTAATGCGCGGTTACAATCCTCGTTTTGCAAAGAGGAAATGAAATCAAAATATTTTATTTTTTTCCCGTTTACCATGATAGCCGAAGTGGGAATTTCAAAAATTCTAAAATTTAACTCCTTTTCATCCGTCAACACCGTTTCCATAATTTTTTCATCCGCCTGTGGATATAGACTGCTCCCACAATCAAATACTGGCGCAAGCTCCATTTGATCCGTATGCGCATGATAGAGAAATCCCCAATTACCATTATGCCGATCCCAATTACCAATCAGGGCATCCACAATGAACATATCCCAAAATCGTTCTGTCAATACCTTTTGGTCTATGGCAGTCTGTTCTTCAAACGTAAGAAGAATATCAGAAAGCTCTGTCCCGTATCCATTTCTTTCCGAATCAATCATCTGATTTTTCAAAGATGCAAAATCCTGTAATGTAATCCCCGGTTCCGTAAAATCGCCGCAGGCAACTACAATTTTCTCCACATCTTTGACTGTATATATACCAAGCAGCGTTTTCTGTACCGGGATTCCAATACATGCATAAATCTGACAGCCGAGATATTCTGAAAAGCAACTGTTGCTATAGCTCATATCTCTGTTTCTGACAGACTGCGGAGGAAATTTCAGCATATACTGTTCCCCCTCATAAATAACAGAGATTTTACCTCCGTTCGCACCTGCATACATTTTATTTTTTCTTGGCAATGTTGTAAAATCAATAACCGACATTGTCTCACACTCTTTCCAGTCTTAAATATTTCTCACGCAAAAACCACGCGTGTTCTTCACTGATAAGCTGATTAACCTCTGCAC
>CAMWSA010000605.1 GCA_947176785.1 uncultured Lachnospiraceae bacterium | reverse complement strand
ATACTCATGGAAATCCTCATGTAAGTACTTCTCATATTCCAATACCGGGTCTGGCACAGGAAAAGGCAGCTTCACCACCACCAGGGAAGAAAGGATATCCCCGGCCAGGTCGATCCCCTCCCCGGCGCTGTCACTGGCAAGCAGCACCCCGTTCCCGCTCTTTCGGAACTCCCGGATGGCCTCCAGCCTCCCCTTTCCCATGGAAAACAGTGGAAAATCATTTATCCTCTCTGCAAGTTCCTGATACACCATCTCCATCATCCGGTAGGATGTAAAAAGCGCCAATGTATGCCCGTGGCTCTGCTGTATCAGTTCCTCCAGCCTGTCTGTCACTGCCTTCCGGTACGCTGTTTTCCTGATATTGGGAAACGGCATATCTTCCGGCAGATACAGCAGGGCATGGTTCCAGTAATCAAAAGGCGATGCCTTGCTCACAGTCAATATCTGCTTTCGGTTCATCAGGTCAATCCCTGTCTGGTGCATGTAGCGGCTGAAATCGCCGCTCACGGACAGCGTGGCCGAAGTTAGGAGATACGGTTTCCCGCTGCTCCACAAATCCTCATGGAGCAGGAAGTCAAGGTGCTTGGGCAGGACGCAGAGCCTGCAGGACGTCACTCCTGTATATTCCAGCCAGCTGATAAAGTCCTCATGGTCACAGAGTACCGCCAGCTTCTCCATCTTCTGTTCCAGTCTGCCGGAAATACGCTTATATGCCGTATTTCCCCGGTCTGCGGTATAAAAAAGCACTGACAGGCTCTTTACCACGGCTGACAGTGCTTTTAAGGATAACAGGATAGACGGTGTGAATATGACTTCCATGCTGTTGTTGTCATACCGCACCCCTGCAAATTTTTTCAGATTATCAAACAGGGCCGTATTCAGTTCCAGCATTTCCTCACACAGAGAAATCGCCCCTCTCTTCTCCGGTCTGCCTGCCGCCGCTCTGATGATGCTGGCCGCCACACGTTCCAATTCCACATTTTCAAAGCTGACCCCGTACATCTGTCTGGCGGCCTCCGGCAGCTTGTGGGCTTCGTCAAAGATTAAAATGCCATGCTCCGGGAGCAGGCGGTTCCTGCCGCCTTTCCTGCTCAGGATGTCTGCCAGTACAAGGTTATGGTTGGCAATCTGGAAATCCATCTTTCCCTGGTTGGATTTTCTAAGGAAAGTACGATAACGGCACATGCTGGAAAATTCGCAGGTGTTCCGGCAATCCTCCACACAGATACGTTCTTTTACATAATCCGTAAGGGGCTGGCCGTCCAGGTCAAGGGAAGCGGCACCCACGAAAAGGGCTGTGAGAATTTCAATCAGCTTTCCATCCTCCGGCCGGTTATTGTGTCTAATCGAAGATAAATAGGTCTTTACCCTGCTGTCACAGGCATAATGGTTCTTTCCCTTACGCACCGCAAAGGTCAAAGGTTCCTCAATGATACGGTGTTCCAGAAGAATCCCCGAAATCTGAGGGATGTACTCTTCCGTCAATGCTTTCTGCAGGGCAATGGTGGACGTGGAAATCATCACCGGCTGCCCTTCTCCATGAAACAGGCGGTAGATGACCGCCGCTATGAGATAGGCATGGGTTTTCCCTGTCCCCACCCCGGCCTCACACAATGCCACTTTCTCTTTCTCCATGGCTTCCAGCATGGCAAGGGAAAGAGAAAGCTGGTTCTCTCTCAATACCAGCCCGTACTTTGGCAAAATATCATAGAAGATATGGGCAAGCAGTTCGCCCGCTCTCGAATTACCATCCTGCACAAATGTTGTCTCACCCTCTGACTGTGCCGCCATTTTCTCTATGGCTCTCCGGTATCCCGCTTCATTCAGCGGAGTGGGCCTTGAAAACAGCCGCTTTGCTTTTAAAGTATGTAAATCAACCATGCGGTAGCTGTATGCTTTTCCTGTAAAATGCTCCAGCAACACACAGCTTTTCGTAGTCAGTACGATTCTTTCATCCGGCCGGAAAATCCCCGCCTCATGTATCCTGTTCCATATGTCCGCCGTGCAGACAATCCATTCCTCACTCAATTTTTAAGCCTCCTTTGCATCCTATGGGAGCGATACATGCATACGGCGGAAAACGGCAAAGGTTGGTATCCATTGACAAAGGGGCCGGTTCCGCCGCATGGTATCTATCGCTCCGATAGAAGTGTACAGGGAATGAAGATTTTCTAAAGCCGGAAAATACCCGGCTCAAGAAAATCTAAATCATTCCCCAAAGAATGCCAAAAGCAGGCATTCTTTCTGCATTTGGGAACGCTATACAAAATCTGTTCGCTTTGTGCGGCGTTCTCCAGTATGCTTATGCGTTGAAGGTGTGGCTGACGTTCCGCTGGTAAAGGAATGTATCAATCATTCCACGGACACCATAAAAGCCGCCCCCTGTTCTTTCTCAAACAGGGGTGATGCGTTCTCCCGTTTTTCAGGGCTGCCGTTTTTCGGCAGAAGTACCATGATAAGTGACAGGGGTCATCGCAATCCGCCCCACCACGGGGCGTCACTGCCACGGACTGGATCGCTCGGAGTATGCCTAAGAC
>CAMWSA010000604.1 GCA_947176785.1 uncultured Lachnospiraceae bacterium | reverse complement strand
TGATAATCTGCAATTTTTGTGTAATATCGGGAGAAAATTTCCTGCGAATCTATAGAATGGTTCAATACAACACTGTATCTGACAGCAAAGAAAATGCAGTTAGATAATATTCTCTATGAGGAAGTATTCAACTACTTTTCAAAAAAACAATCGGCAATTATTGGGATAAAAGCCGACTTTGCAAGAAAGGCAGGTATAACTCCATAAAATGAGTTTTACAGAAAGAAAATGCTCTATGTAGAGGTCAAAAAAGATTAGAATGGCTCTGTGTATATAGATATGCAGGGCTTTTTTTGACCAGCAAAGTATTTGTGATTGAATAGAAAGACAGAATGAATGAGATGGATTCCGCAGGCGTAGGCATTGTGGGCAAAATCTAAACTTTTGGATTTTCCCACAATGCGACTACTGCGGAATCCTTCTCATTCTTCTTTTTTACTTTCATGCTTTATAGTGTTTTCTGATTAGAGAAAATTGAACAATTTACCGTTATACCGTTTTTCAGAAAGAAATTGGGTGAAAGTTCAATCTAAGAATTGACAAAATCAGATTTGCGGTTTACAATATAATTCTTGTTATATAACCAAAATTATTTAAAGGAGAAAAAGCTATGCCACCAAAACCTAAAATCACAAGAGATATGGTTATTGACGCTGCTTTTGAGGTTGTCCGTGAAGCAGGTGGGGAAAACATCAATGCAAGGACTGTTGCAAAAAAGCTAAATTGTTCAACACAGCCTGTTATGTACCACTTTGCGACGATTGAGGAATTAAAAAAAGCTGTCTATGCAAAATTGGACTGGTATCATACAGAATATTTGATGAAGATTGAAGAACCACAGAAAGGAGCTATGCTTGGAATCGGAATAAACTATATTCGATTTGCGGTTGAAGAACCAAACTTATTCCGTTTTCTATTTCAATCGGGTTTTGCAGTTGAGAACAATCTGCTTGAAATGATTGACTCGCCAGAACTTTTACCTGTTATTTCTGCAATGCAGAAGGCAATAGGCATGAATATTGAGCAGACCAAAAAGGTTTTTTTAACAATTTCTCTGTTTGCTCATGGATATGCAAGTATCATAGCCAACAATTCATTAGAGTATGATGAAGAACTCATAAAATCTCATTTAGAACGGACTTACAGAGGGGCAATATTAGCAGCACAGGAGGAAATGAAATGAAAAATCAGCAAATTATCAGTAATAACAAAAAAAGTATTATTCTCACACTCATAGGTATAACAGTAATGATACTGTTGACTTTAACGAAAGTTATTCCGTCCTCGACAATAGCAGGATATTCCGTATTGGTGGGGATAGCGTTTTTTTTCATTACGGAAGCTGTCAGCAAAACACGAGGTTCTGAATCGGGTTTGCGTTTCAATACGATTGCAGCGGATTTCAAAAAGCCGGGTGTGCTTCTTTTGGTTTTGCTGCCGAGTGTGAGTGGTATTGCAACGCTTGTTATAGGAAATATGATTTTCGGCGGAGAATTTGTTGCCCATGTAATGGGACGGACGAGTTCTATACTGTATTTTGATAAGACAGTATTATTGATAGGTCAAGTTATCATTGCAGCATTTGGAGAAGAAATTGCATATCGTGGATTCTTCTTTGGAAAATCTCAGAAGTTATTTCCGATTTGGGTTAGTGCAGTGGTATCATCCGCTGTTTTTGCTGCTGGACATATTGCCACAGGAAACATAGGGATTGTAACTTATGACATTGCCGCTGTATTCATTGACAGCTTGATTTTCTCGGTGATTTATCAAAAATCCGAGAATTGCGTTATCAGCACCTTTTCACACATTCTCGGAAATGCAATATCTCTTGTTGCCGTGTTTGCCTTCTTTTAAGTCAGATAAGGAGATATATGTTATGGCGAAGATAATTTCAGAATGGATACGCTGTCCTGTCTGCGGAAATAAGACAAGATTGCAGATACGGGCAGACACAGAGCTGAAAAACTTTCCTCTCTACTGCCCGAAGTGCAGACAGGAAAGTTTGATTAACGCAAAGGATTTACAGGTGACAGTGATTAAAGGGATTGAAATGAAAACGCAGAACTGATTAGCAAAGCGACAAATCGAAAGTTACGAATGTGAGGTTATATTTTGGACTACATCTATTATCATTTCAAAACAAATAGCCTTTCTGAAAAATGGAGTACTGCGGAAATAGAAACATTTCTGTATGGTTGTGGACTGTTTTCAAAAGACGAAAAACAAGGTGTATTTACATCAAAAAAACCATTTATAAGTATTTCTCTGATGAATGTATGCAATTATGATAGTTGGAACAGCGAAGAATATGATTCAGATAATACAAATTTTATTTCTATTGTAACCAGCGATAATTGGCACTGGGGAATAAATAAAAATGCACAAATTCAGGCAATTTTTGATGGATTGGAAAACTTATTATACACAAAAATACAAGAAGATTGGTGAACAGTTCCAATTGAAAAAAGCTCTAAGTTCATATGCTAAATTCTTTAGGTTAGAATCGCTGATGGGGCAAACGAAAAAGCAGCCTTGATTT
>CAMWSA010000603.1 GCA_947176785.1 uncultured Lachnospiraceae bacterium | reverse complement strand
ATTTGAGTACACGCTGAAGCGTGCGAAAGGGAGTAAGGGTGAAAAAGAATTTTCATCATCCTGATTTGAGTACACGCTGAAGCGTGCGAATGGGAGTAAGGGTGAAAAAGGAATTTCACCATCTTGATTTGAGTGCCCGCTGCAGCGGGCAGATGGGAGTTAGAGTGAGAGACAAGGGACAAAGGAGCGAAAAATACAGGGAACCCAAAGCCGGGGGAGGGGCGAAAAAGGGATTGCCGGGGATTATTCTGGCAGCTTTTGCGGCGGCGGTGATTACCTATGTGGTACTGCTCAACGTGGAAAAAAATGCTCTCAGCGCCTATGAGAAGGCGGACTGCTGGATCATGACAGAGGCATTGGAAAAGGGGACGGAGCTGACCGAGGAAAATATCGGCATTCTGTTCCGACAGATTCAGGTGGATGCGCGGCATATTCCCCAGGAGGCGGTGAAAGATCCCCGGATCTTGGTGGGAAGCCAGGCAGCTATTACGATTCCGGCAGGAAGCATAATGACCAATGCCATGTTTGTACAGGCGGCGGGTTACAGAGCAGCGTTGGATCAACCGGTGATTGCGGGATGTAAGGCGGAGGATTTGTATCAGCTGGTCAGCGGCACACTGCGCGGCGGTGACAGAATCCATATCTATACGGTGGATGAAGAGCTGGGGCAGGCTTATCTGGCCTGGGATGATGTGATGGTATACCAGGCATTTGATTCCTCCGGAAATCTGATTCCGCCTCAGGACACCGTGTCGGCAGCAGCCAGAATCAATGTACTGCTGGAGGAAGGAAACGTGGAACTCTTTTACAGTGAATTGTACAAGGGGTCTCTGCGGGTGGTGAAGATATGGGAGTAAAAAGGATCAGACAGGGGATGGCGCTCCTGCTGCTGACCCTGGCACTGTGGGGAATACAGCAGGGCGTGCAGGCAGGCAGTGGGGCGCAGGTCACTTACAGCCCCGACGGTCGGGCTTTTACAACCAACAGTGGGGAAACCTTCACCATATGGTATGAAGAAGGGACCACTGTGCGTGTACAGGAGGCCAGTACCCCGGCGGTGCCGGGAGTGGGGGAACACTTATATTATTGGAAGCGCACCGGGGAGATTCCGATTACCTGTTGGAAGGTGGCCCATCCCTACGGGAAATGTATTCATCATACCTATGATCAGCCGGGGAGTTTTCACGGTGTGCCATACAATATAAAAAAATGTGGCAGAAATTATTATTCCGGATGGGTTGCTTACTGCAAGGATTGCGGGGAAAGGGCCACGGATTTTCTGATGTATATGAGCGCGGACACTGCCGCCGGAATCCGGAGCCTGCAGACAGGAATGGGATACTATTACCTCTGTCCCTGGTGCAATAATCTGGAGCAGGCATGGGAAATTATGCCTCATACCTGCCGGGCGGTTTCCGCCAACCGCTATGAAGTGGTCTATGACGGCAACGGCGGCAGCGGCTATATGGTCCCCAGCAGGCATATGTATCATGACGCGACAGTCTATGAAGGAAGGGAGGTCACACCCCAGACCACGCTGTCCCTGTGCGGATTTCGAAGAACCGGTTATCGGTTTGAAGGATGGAATACCAGACCGGACGGCACAGGGCAGGGATTTGCGGACGGAGAGAGAATCTGTGATCTGTCGGACCAGGAAGGCGGGCAGGTGGTGCTGTACGCCCAATGGAGCAGGACAAAATCAGTACTCAAAGTAGATCCTGCGGGAGGCAGTTATCAGAATAACAGAGGAGTCACTGTTCTGTCCGGAGATTATGGCAGCAGCTGTGTTCTGGAAATGGAAAAGCTGATCCCTCCCCCGGGATGCCGGGTATCCTTTGATGCCAGAGGAGGTGAGCCTGTGGACAGTATTGTCAGCAGACAACAGTTCCGTGAATGGAGTATGACACTTCCCTTTCATGGAAAGCTGGAGAGGAACACTTACCATTATCTGGGGGAGGATGGGACAGAGGACAGGGTTACAGCCCTCTATACCATGCAGAACATTGTTCTGCCCCAGGCGCATAAGCAGGGGCAGTCCTTCGGGGGCTGGTATTATGACCCTGCCTGCACCCGTCCCGCAGGTACCGCCGGGGATAGCTTTACACCACAGGAGGATATGACTCTGTATGCAGGCTGGGTGGAACTCAGGCTACATTCCCAGGACAATTACAGCGTCAACCAGGGCAAGGGGGCTGTGAACCTGAGCTGGAGCCAGCAGGACAACACGGGCAAGAGTTATAAGCTGTATCAGCAGCGGGAGGGAGGAGCCTGGCAGCAGATCAGTTCTGCCACGGATATCGGCGTGAATCTCAGCGTATCCCGCAGCATTGCCTATTCCGGCAGACAGGGCAGCTACAGGGTGCCTTATACCGGTTTCTACCAGCTTACTTTGACCGGTGCCCAGGGAGGCAATTACGGAGGCTTCCAGGGGGGCAGGGGCGGCCTTGTACAGGGCGCTTTCTACCTGTCCCAGGGGGAACTGCTCCACTATGAACTGGGCGGACAAAACGGTTACCATGGAGGCGGCAGCGCAACGGCCTATGGCGGAG
>CAMWSA010000602.1 GCA_947176785.1 uncultured Lachnospiraceae bacterium | reverse complement strand
CTTTTGATACTGTCGGTTGCAAGCGCATTTTGTGACAGCGTGTAGAACAGATTGAACTTGTCCCGCAGACGGGAACGGCAGGCGTCGATCTCCTTCATCTGCCCGGATGCCCCATACTCCTGCCGTAAACTGTCATTCGTACTGATACCCAGTAATTTCAGGCAGTCAAGGCATTCTTCGGAACATCTCTGTCTGTCAAATCTCCATTCCTTGTCTGTGTTATATCCTCCCCGCAAAAATGTTTCCAGTTGCTTTTCATCTGCACAGTACCTTGCAAAAAGTGTTGTGTTCTCCGCAAAACAACTCTCCATCCATTTTTCTTTTCCTCCGCACGTCCTTCCAAGTGTTTCCATATCCTCAGCAAGTTCTTTCAATGACAGCCAGCTCTCTTTCACTGCAAAATCAATAAAATCAAGTAAATCCATAAGTGAATTTGCTTCGCTCCCTTTGTGTTTTTCCGTCACAAGAATCATATCCGTAATATTCATAACAGCCTCCAATCTGTAAGGGCAGAGCCATAAGTCCTGCCCTTAACCCTGTATTGCCAAAGTGTGACTATTTACTGCTGTTCAGCATTCTTTTTCTTCTCCATTGCGATTTTCTCATGGATATTGGTATTATACAGGTTATAGAGGTCTGTCCCCTTTTCAATGGTATTATCAAACGGGATTACCACGTTCCCGCACTTCATAAGCCCCATTCCGCTTGACGTATTGGTTACAAAACGCAACTGCGCCTCCGACACGCCGATTACTTCTGCCATGCGTGAACTGTCTGTGTTCGCCTGTTTCAAGAGAGCCACGAACTCCGAGTTTGCAAGCATGGTTGTAGCCGTGTAATTTTGCAGCAGGTCAACAATGTTCTGCGTGATACCTGTACACAAGCCGCCCTGTTTTCTCACTTTCTTCCATAACTGCTGTAAATACTTAGCGGAATACTCCGAATTTAACAGCACATGGAACTCGTCAATGTAGAGCCATGTTGCAATGCCCCTCTTGCCGTTTGCAATGATGCGGTTCTGTATGCTCTCCATCATTACAAGCATGGTAATTGGCGAAAGTTCCGTACCCAAGTCACGGATTCCATATACCGTAAAGCGGTTATCCACATCCACATTCGTCTGGTGGTTGAAGATATTCAGCGAACCGTTGACAAACAGTTCCAGTGACAGTGCTATATCCCTTGCCTCGTCCTCTGGCTGGTTCATCAGTATCTCATAGAAATCGGACATGATCGGCACATATTTCTCCCTGTTCCTTGCAATCTCAATGTAGAGCTTGCGTACACAGCGGTCAATAATGGACTTCTGCCTTGAATTAAGGCTTTCCCCCATACACTGTTCACACAGTCCGAGCATAAATTCCCCTTTTTCCCTTATCATGCCCTTGCTGTCGTTAAGGTCAAGACTCCATACGTCCATATCAAGCGGATTGACATAGTTATCCGTATAGGTTGACATATTCACCACTGTCCCGCCGTAAGTCTGCGCAATATCAAAGTATTCATTCATCGGATCAATGACAATAATCTCATCATTGCCGGATAAGAACACGTTGCCCATTTCCATTTTACAGAAAAATGACTTGCCCGAACCCGGAACACCGAACACAAAGCCGTTGCCGTTAATCAGCTTTTTGCGGTTTCCGATATTGATGTTCTTTGACACCTGATTGATACCATAATAACAGCCCTGTTTGTCGTTCAGTTCCTGCACGTTGAAAGGCATAAGCACCGCAAGGCTTTGTGTCAGCATGGTGCGCATGGTTTCCACCTGCCTTACCCCAATCGGCAGTGCGGTATTTAATGACTCCCTCTGTTTCAGATAGTGTTCCTCTATCGTGACGGAGTTCCGCTTGCCTATGGTTTCCACCGTCTCCGTCATGCTGTCAAGTTCCTCTTTCGTGTCTGCCATAAGGATAATCGTTACGGACACATAATAAAGGCACTGGTCATTTTCCCTTACATCGTCCATGATCTCCTCAATCTCTTTTTTCTCAATCCGCTTGTTGTATGAGATTTCCGATGAAAAATCGTTGTTCTTGTTCCTCACACGCTGCTGCTTGATGATGTCCGATTCAATACCGAGGTATTTCTTCTGCAAAATCTTTGTTGTCATATCCTTTGGGATAGGCACTACATCAATGCTTGTGATGGAATGTACCGGAAGGCTTGTGATCTCATTCAGGAAACGGTCTGAAAGGCTGGACGGGTATTTCTTGATGAACAACGCACGGCAGAATTTCTTTTCGTCCTTAAAATAGTCCGGGTAAAACTGTATCATGCCGTTGCACAGGTCATTGCGGAAGTCTGCACCGACCTTTTTTGCCTCCCTGATGTCAAAATCAAAACTGTTCTCATCCCCCAGATGGTAATAGTCATACAGTACCTTGATACGCTCATTGCCGGAAAGCGGCACGATCTCAGCTCCCAGTTCCCCGAATGCCTTATGCACCGACGCTTCAATGGCTGTCTCTTATGCACCTCTCCCGAGCCCAGGAGACATCTCAGGATATCGTAAGGCGTCGTAAGGTTGGAAAAAAACTGGGAGGG
>CAMWSA010000601.1 GCA_947176785.1 uncultured Lachnospiraceae bacterium | reverse complement strand
TGACGGGATCTGGTAGGCCATTACAGAGACTATGAGCAATATCGGTAGCTGGGGCTTGGCGTGGTAATTCTGCTGGGGCAGGAGATCGTTGCCGGGGCCTCCTCCTATTCCAGCTATGCGGGCGGGATTGAGATTGAAATTGATACCAGAGAGGATCACCGCAGAAAAGGGCTGGCCTATATCTGTGGTGCCAGGCTGATTCTGGAATGCTGCTCCCGCGGTCTCTATCCCAGCTGGGACGCCCAGAATCTTCAATCGGTGGCGCTGGCGGAGAAGCTGGGGTATCATTTTGACCATGCCTATATAGCGTATGAGATATGGGGCTATGGTGATTTTGCTATACGCACGACCGATTAGATTTTCCTGCCTGCATGGCGTTGTCCAATTTCCGTCCGGTACATGGCGCGTAATCAGGCGTCATGCGCCGACAGGAGGGAAAAACTAACCACTCATAAGTATAGTACAAGACAGAAAGCGAGGAATATAGGGTGAGAAGTACTTCTGGGACTTGCCATGCAAGTCCGACTCGCGGCAGAGGCTGTTTCGTGGAGAAGTACTAAGTCTCACACAGGAGAATGCCCAAAATACGGGCATTCTCCGCACAGATTTGAGATTCCGCAGAGCGGATTCATGGCGGTTAGGGTAAAAAAGGATTTTCACCATCCTGCTTTGAATGCCCGCTGAAGCGGGCAGATGGGAGGTAGTATGGAATTTATTTTGTTACAAACAGCGAAGCATGCTTATCTGGAACAGGCGGCACAGATCCTGCGGCAGGCTTTTCCTCACTGCTACGCAGACTGTGCGCAGGAGGAAGTGCGGGAGATGCTGGAGGAAGAAAAGCTGGCAATAGGAGCAGTGAGGGATGGCAGGCTGGCGGGTATCATTGGAGCCATACCCAGGTATGATATGACGGCCTGGGAATTGCACCCGCTGGCGGTGGAGGAGACTTACCGCTCCCAGGGCGTTGGCAGTGCGCTGGTGGCGGAACTGGAACGGCGGCTGAGAGAAAGGGGATGCCTGACCATTTATCTGGGCAGTGACGACGAGGACGGCAGTACCACGCTGTCCGAGGGTAATCTGTTTGAACACACCTATGAGAAAATACAAAACATTCAGAATTTGAAAAAGCATCCCTATACCCTTTACCAGAAGCTGGGATACCGGATCATAGGCGTGCTTCCGGATGCCAACGGGCTGGGAAAGCCGGATATCTGGCTGGGAAAAAGCCTGGTGCGGCAGGAAAACAAAATGTAAACAGTAACCGGGAAAGGGATTTCTGGCATGTATTTCAGAACTTGGGATGAGCTTTCAAAATTTTGCCCCATAGAAAACGGAATATGGAATAAAGAATTTTTGTATGAGTATTTAGTACAGAGCTGCTGTATCCGTTTGTCTGATTTTATAGATCAATTTATGGAGAACTACCAAAACGATGAAACATTAGCCAAATTGCTGTTTGAGTTTCTGCTGGATGATCAATATGACGGTTCGGACAGCCAAATGGGTGCGGCAAAATATATTGCCAGGCTGGACAGGGGATTATTGAAAAAGAACAGGGAATTACTTTTAAAGGTACAGGAGAACGAGGTTGAATGGAAACGGCCATTTCACGATGAGGAATATCTGGAGTGGTTATGAATTGTGGGTGCCGGGGTGCAAACCCGGTTCCGGATATACGGGCATATTCAACTATTGATTTGAGTGTGCGCCGAGACGCACGTATGGGGGTACATATGACAAAAGTACAATTTTACGACAAAGTGGAGGATTGTCTGTTGCGCTTTGCAGTGATTATAGCCAGAACAGGGAACAAGTGGGTGTTTTGCAAGCACCGGCAGCGGGAGACCTATGAGGTGCCCGGCGGGCATCGCGAGCCGGGGGAGAGCATTGACGACACCGCAAGACGGGAACTATATGAGGAAACGGGGGCCATCAGCTATACATTACAGCCCATATGCGTGTACTCCGTTACGGCACCGGATAATTTTGACGGGCAGGAGAGCTTTGGAATGCTGTACTATGCCCGGATCGAGACCTTTGAACCGGAACTGCACAGTGAGATTGAGAAAATCCTTCTGACGGAGGAACTGCCCCGGCGGTGGACATACCCGGAGATACAGCCGAAGCTTCTGGAGGAGGCGGAAAGAAGGGGGATCATATAAAACTTTTAGCAAATCCTTTTGTTGAAGCAGGCAGAGGAAAGTGTGGAAGTAAAACTTCCAAATACTGATCGGTGCAATACCGCAGGCGCAGCCAGCGGTATGCAGGAATAAGGAAAGTATGGAAGTAAAACCTCCATATACTGATCTGATTGGTGCAATATCGCAGGTAAATCCTGTGATATGCGGGAAGAGGAAAGGGGACAATATGGCAGAGTACGAACAGGTGACGCAGCCCTTTGCGCCGGTGTATGACAAGGATTCCCGCATATTGATACTTGGCAGCCTGCCCTCCGTGAAATCCCGGGAGCAGGGCTTTTACTACGGACATGCCAGGAACCGCTTCTGGCCCATGCTGGCGGCGGTGTACCAGGAGCCGGTTCCCAAAACC
>CAMWSA010000600.1 GCA_947176785.1 uncultured Lachnospiraceae bacterium | reverse complement strand
TGGTAATGTTGGCCGGGATATGGTAGGTGTGAATATACGCCTGCACCAGCATGTCCGAACTGGCCTTGCTGGCCGAATAAGGGCTGAGGGGATCATAGGGTGTCGTCTCGTAGAAAAAGGCGTTGTCATCGTCCGGCAGAGAACCATACACCTCGTCCGTGGACACATGCAGGAACTTCTTTCCCTCCTTATAACTGCCGTCAGGCTGCTCCCAGGCTTCCCTGGCACAGTTCAGCATCACCGCCGTGCCCAGCACATTGGTCTGGACAAAGACCTCGGGGTTTCGAATGCTCCGGTCCACATGGCTCTCTGCGGCAAAATGCACCACCCTGTCAATGTCGTTTTCAGCAAAAATTTTGCGAATGGCCTCCTTGTCACAGATATCTGCCTTCACAAAACAATAATTCTCACGATCCTCCACTCCCTTCAGGTTCTCCAGGTTACCCGCATAGGTCAGGGCATCCACGTTGATAATACGGATCTCATTGTCATACTTCTTAAACATGTAATGAATATAGTTGGAGCCGATAAATCCGGCACCTCCGGTTACCAAATATGTTCTCATCTTTCCTTTTCCTTTCTGTTTCACTTTTGCAAAAGCGGCTGCGTTATCATAATGCTCTTCCGTACAGATTCTGTTTCTTAGGGTTAAACACAAAAAGCTTTGTTTATTATACCATGATTTCGTGCGCTTTAGCGCACATTTCATTCAAAAGGGCTAAACGCATAGCGTTTCGCTTATTATACCATGATTTCGTGCGCTTTAGCGCACATTTCATTCAAAAGGGCTAACGCATAGCGTTTCGCTCATTATACCATGATTTCGTGCGCTTTAGCGCACATCTCATTCAGAAGGGCTAAACGCATAACATTTTGCCCATTATACCATACTTTTCCAGTTTGTACAACTGCTATGCTCCTGTCTGCATAAACCTAATATCCCAGATAACTCAAGTTCAGATCCACGTCGCCGGTGATGCCGCTGACTTTGCCGGTGGACTTGTACTGCCACAGATCATACCGCCCGGTATATGTGGGTACGGAGGCATACTGGGCAAGCCAGATCTTGTATGCCCCCAGCTGACTGGTATTGATCTTCTCGGTGAGCCAGGTCTTATTGGCATAAATGCCTGCCGTATATCCCCCATTCTGTATGGTTTGGCAGAAAGTCTTACACACCTCTGTGCGAGTCTCTATATCGATTCCGTCTGCACGGCCTCCACTGGGCTCCACATCCAGGAACACCGGGTAGGAAATCCGATAATTCTTAATCAGCTCCAGTACCATGGAAGCCTCTTCCACCGCTTCCACCTTGTCTATCGCCTGCGTAAAAAAGTATACGCCTACCTTCAACCCCGCATTTGTGGCCCCTTTAATATTATTCTGAAACATGGGGTCCACTATCAGGGTTCCCTGGGATGACCCGCGGTATCCGCAGCGTATAATCACGTAGGATACGCCCGAATTTTTCACCGCATTCCAGTCAATACTGCCATTCCATCTTGACACATCAATGCCCATGGTTCCCGAACCTACCGTCAGGGCTCCGTCGCTGGCAAAGTTGTACTTCACACCCTGGATCACCTGCTCTCCGGTCACCGCATTGCCGTTTAAGTCAAAATATTTCACCGCCCCGCCTATAGTCTGCCAGCCGGTATATTTAGCTTCCCCCTTTTTAAAAAACTTATCAAAGGTATAGTAGTCCGCATAGTATGCCTGGCGATAATTGTTGTTCTCCTGCACGTACAGTTCGTTGCCATCCTTGTCCTTCAGGAGAGAAGTCCTGTTCTCCCTGGGATTCTGTTTCACGGTCACCGTGCAGACCGCTGAAATCGTGTTATTGTTTTCCGTATATTTTACCGTTATGTTGGCAGTTCCCGTTCCCAGGCCGGTGACGGTTATGGTCCTGCCGGATATCTCCGCCCCGGCTATGTTGATATCAGAGGATTCCACTGTCAGCACATCCGTGTCCGCCCCGTTCTCCAAAGTGGCCGTAAGATTTACGGTCTCTCCCGTGTATACCAGTTCCGTGGCTTTGTCTAACCTGAGGCTTCTGACATCCGATACGGTCACGCTGCAGGAAGCCGTGAGACCGCTGACTATGTTGCCCATACTGTCCACGCCTGTGGCTGTATAGGCGATCAGTACCGGCTGCTGCGTGACGGCTACTGCCGTCACGGTTCCGTTTCCATCCACAAGAACCGCAGCCGAATTGCTGCTGGTCCAGCTGATGCTCTGGATTGTCACTCCGTCACATGACACCGTGGCGGCAAACTGCTCTCCCACCGACAATGTCATGCTGGCAGGATCAATCCTTGCCACATAGGCTGCAGGAGCCGGCGTGGAGGTCGGTACAGGTATAACCGGTGCCTCCGTGGGCTGCACCGGCGGTTCCGTGGCAGGCGGCTCTGTGGACGATGTCGGCGGTTCCGTGACAGGCGGCTCTGTGGACGATGTCGGCGGTTCCGTGACAGGCGGCTCCGTGGGTGATGCCGGCGGTTCCGTGGCAGGCGGCTCTATGGGCGATGCCGGCGGTTCTGTGGCAGGTGACTCCGTGG
>CAMWSA010000599.1 GCA_947176785.1 uncultured Lachnospiraceae bacterium | reverse complement strand
TTTTGTATATATTGCCCAATCCCTGTTACGTAAAAGGAGGTTTCGCAATTACCTATTATCTGTAGTCCGGCTCCGGACAAGCTGCAGCCTGCCCTGATCTTCCACTTTCTTTGATTAACTGGCTTTGATTATCTCATCTGCCATCATACTCTATTTTGATGTAAAAAACAACTGTTTCCTGCCAACATGGATATAATTCGGGACATGGCTTCACAGCTCTGCTCCTGCAACGGAAGTAAGTTGCCATAGATCCGGCTTTGACAGGAAATTGGCCGGCCTTTTATCCCTTTCTCACCGGCTTTACCTATCATTACATAAAAAACGTATGACGTCAAGCACTTTTTGCATAATTATTAAAAAATCGTGAATATGTGCAGGGTTATATACATATTGCGAGCTTATTATGCATATTCAATCATAAATCAAGTCTCTCTGCTTTCTCATTACACATCTAAAGCCACAAATACATTCTCTGTATATTGCGGCTTTATTTGATAAAATATTGAGTTGTATGGATATCGCAAATGGATATTCTGCGGCAATCCCTTAAAAATCCGAATTCTGCTGCTCTTTCAGATGCTGGAGTTCCTGTAACAATTGCGCAATCTGTTGATCTTTTTGTTCTAACTGTAAGATGACTGTCTCTTTTTCTTTCTCGGCCGCCACTTGAGCCTGCTTAGCTGAATCCCTCTCCTTCTCTGCTACATCCCTCTCCTTCTCTGCCACATCCCTCTCCTGTTTCGCTACATCCCTCTCCTTCTCTGCCACATCCCTCTCCTGTTTCGCTACATCCCTCTCCTTCTCTGCCACATCCTTCTCCTGTTTCGCTACATCCCTCTCCTTCTCCGCCATGTCTCTTGCCTTCTCGGCCACATCCTTCTCCTGCTT
This sequence comes from uncultured Lachnospiraceae bacterium, assembly GCA_947176785.1. Taxonomy (GTDB): domain Bacteria; phylum Bacillota; class Clostridia; order Lachnospirales; family Lachnospiraceae; genus Acetatifactor. The sequence continues at coordinate 1,672 of CAMWSA010000599.1, read as the reverse complement.
CGCCACGTCCCTTGCCTTCTCGGCCATCTCACGTTCTCGCAAAATCGTATTCATCTCCTTTATATGCTTCTCCCTGGCCTTGCACTGCTCCCGAATCGCTTCATCTGCGGTAAGCTCAAATATGGTTTCAACCGCATCTCCCATTACCGGATTCTGTTCTGCTAACATCTTGAGTTCCTCCCATGTGGTGGCCTTAAAGAGGGATGCCCAGTAGTCAATCTTCCACCTTTGATCCTCTTGTGTCGCCAGATCCATATGCTTTAAGTCTACCACACTCAGGGCTATTTTGTCAGTAAGAATATGACGGGTTTTCACGTTCATCATCTTATATGTGGCATAAAATTCAGGATGTTCCGGAAATAATGTGAAATCCAGAAAGCTGATCTGTATGGTCGGCTTGACTTCCAGATAATCCTGCCCGCTCTGCAGCTGGTCAAAGCTGCGGCACAGATATGTCATGGCCCTCTCCGGCCAGTTTTTATAGTCCACCACCTGCATCTCCAAATTGATCAGTGTGTGATCGTTCAAAAGCACATTGATGTCCAATATGAACGTCTTACTGTCAAAATCTTCTGCCTGAACAGCCCCCAGCAAGATGGGGTTCCTGACTTTTATGCTGTGTATTTCCTCCGGTTGTAAATGCAGCAGCGAACAGACCAGATGCTTTAAGACATTTTTATTCTCTTGCAGCAAAGCCTTAAACATATAGTCATTGATCAGGGTGTAGGGCAGTTTTCCGGTGGCCTGCATATATTGCGGCTTTTTCTTTGGTATCTCATGGTCCAAATAATTCATAGGCATCTCTCCTGTTTTGAGCTTTGCATATCCCCTGCAGGCGCACTTGTCCACTGAGTCCTGTCTGGACGATTTGACACCCGGGCGTGGATCAGCACTCTTTCAGGAAATATGCTTTTTGTGTGGTATTTTTGGCAATACGCCTGTCATTCCGCGAACCACAAAAAAAGCGCAAAAATCTCAATAAATACAGTCAAATGCAGTCCGGGAAAACAATGGCAAAACGCCAGAAACTGAAATGTAGTCATATCGACTTGGTTGATATAAATACACTATACCAGCTTTTTATCTTATACGCAAGCAAAATTTTTGGCAGGTGCCCTACTCACTTTCCTATTCCGCACGTCTATTTGCATATTTATTCGCCTTTTCGATTATTTCATACATATTTGTGAATAATTTATAGATTTATGCAGAATGGAACCTTCATTTTAATCACTATTAAGGCTTGCAAAATAGCCCTAAAAAGTATATAGTATCCCTAGCATATAAAACCAATCCGTAATCGCACAGGCATAGCGAAGGGCATGCATAACGCAAACACCTGTACTGCGTTATACTGACAAACGCTTACATTTTCCAATTCCTGCACGCCACATGCTGCACAATCGGACAACATATGACCTGCAGAAAGGGAAACCCAACCGTTCGTGAGTATATTTAACGGCCACTAAGATTATCCAATTCCCGCACGGTACATGCCGCATAATCGGCAACGTGTACCGTGCGGGAAGGAAAGTCCAACCGGGCGCAGGTATAGGTAATGGCGGAACTCCCTTTTCAGAGATAACGGACGGCAATATATACAAAATAAGGCACTTTCCACTGCATGAAGCAAATTTGTGGAACAAATTTACTTCCAAGCCCGTTTTTGTAT
>CAMWSA010000598.1 GCA_947176785.1 uncultured Lachnospiraceae bacterium | reverse complement strand
GCGGGATACCCTCTGTCATGCTTCGGACGCCGCTGCCGATATAAAGCTTTTTCTCATAGACCTGTACTTATGCATCAGGGAGAAGATGAGCCGCATGTATCCCAACGCCCATATTCCCTTTGCAGGCAATTCGGAACTGATCCGGTTCATTCAGAGCAGATGCTATCTCTATGAGATCCTCCAATATTTTACCGAACACCTGGAGGCCATCATGTCAGCCATTGCCCACTCCTCCCGGGAAAGCGTTCTGGATGATATTCTGCACTATATTGAACACAATTACGCGGACAACATCACCCTGGAGAATATCGCCCCCCTGTTCGGCTACAACAGTTCTTACCTGGGCCGTATCTTCAGCAAAAAAATGGGGGAAACCTTCAACTCTTATCTGGCCCGCGTGCGCATCGAGCATTCCAAGCAGATGCTGCGGCAGGAGGACACCAAAATATATGTCATCGCCGAAAAGGTTGGATATCACAACGCCGACTATTTCCATATCAAGTTCAAAAAATATGTAGGCATGAGTCCTGCGGAATACAGAAAGAGCAGCCGTTCCTGACACGGCTGCCCTTTTTCTGCAATCCTGTATTCCGCCTTTTCCTGCCGGCTATTGCCCGCTCACATAGTTGAATGTCACAGACAGCTTCTCCACATTGCCCAGGGTGTCCGCATCCAGAATGCAGGGCGTCAGTTCCTGACCGTTGTCCTGGCGGACACGGGCCTCACCGGGCACCTGGGTCACCCAGGCATTATACAGGTTGACCCGGGTGGCAATCCCGTCATCACTACAGGTATAAGGCTGCCCCTTCAACTCATAAGGTTCACCGTTTACCAGAATTTCCTGAATTTCTACATAGTAACCCGGAAAAAGCTTCTCTCCGTTGGCAATAGCCAGGGCGCTGAACACTGTGCTGTTGGCATAACCGCCGCTGACTCCGGTGAAATCCAGGGCCACCGTATAAGTGCCCTCCCTGGTGATCTCCACATCCGTCGCTACGATGCCCTCCGACATGGAATCGGGATTGTAGGTGTCGCCCACACTGTACTGGACATTCCAGTCGCCGCTGTTAAACATGATCCACGCCATGGCCGTGCTGTCATCCACACCCGCGCCCTCGCTGGCATTTTCATAATCTCTGTCCATCTCTTTCCGGGCCTGGGCCACGATATCCTCCCTGGACATTTCAGACTGGATCTCCAGGCTGTGCTTGGTGTACAGCCTGGTCATCTCCATATCAATGAGAGTACAGCTGTCACGGCTGTACAGATTGTTGCAGTCCCACAGCACAGGACAGTAACCGTACAGGTCACAGTTATTCAGAAAATTCTGCACATAGTCCTTCGTATTTTCCTTCAGCTCGTTGTTGGTGTTCTCAATCAGCACGCCATACTCGCCGATGACCACGCCATAGCCCTGCCCCGTAAAGCGCTCCATCATTGCCAGGGTTTCGTTCATTGCCTGGTATTCCTGCCTGGTGCCCCAGGTGCCAAGGCTGGTATTGATACAGTAGCCGCTGGGATCATAATAGTGTACGGAAACCAGCAGCTTATCCGCCGCCGTGTCCGCCGGCATTTTGTATCTTGCGTCACAGGTATTTTTAATATCCGTGCCAAAACCCGCAATCAACAGGAACCGGTTGGCATTGTTGCCTCCGGTGGCCCGAATGGTATCCACAAATGCCTGATTGATCTGATTGGTCACAGTGTAGCAATCCGCATCCGAGAGTGTCCCGGAGTCACCGGCGATATCCGTGTCGTTCAGACGGAAGCCCAGTTCCTCGTTGCCGGACTCAAATATCACATAGTCGGAATAATCCCTGAAACGCTCCCCGATCTGGGTCCACATGGACTTATAGAGTTCCATGGCCTGGGCCCTGGTCTCCTCGCTGGCGGAGCCGAACATCCCCCACCACCCGCCGTCCCAGTGGTCGTTGACAATCACATACATGCCTGCGTTGCGGGCATAACCCACAATCTCCTCCACCCGGTCCAGATAAGCGCTGTCTATAGTGTAATCGCCGGTCTCAAAGGCCATCATATTAGTCCAGGCCACAGGCAGGCGCAGGGTGTCAAAGCCTGCCGCCTTCATGCCGTCCAGCATCTCCTGGGTAGTCACGGGCTGGCCCCAGCAGGTCTCATACTGGGTGGGCTGCGCATTGGTACCCAGGCTGCTCCTGCCGTAAGCCTCCATGGTGTTGCCCAGATTGATACCATTGCCCATAAGCTCCGCCACCTCCAGAGCGGTCAGCCCCTCCCGCACTGTGCCGTCGTCTGCGCTTTTGTTCCCTGTTTCCGGATTCTGTCCCTCAGTCTCCGGACTGCCTTCTGCCGGGCTGCCGGATTCTCCCGCCAAAGCCTGCTGCTCCACGGGCAGAGACTGATCTGTGCCGCCACTGTCCCCGCAGGCCGTGAGCCCCAGCATGGACACTGCCAGCAAAACGGCTGATACCGCTGTGCCAAAGCTTTTTTTCTTCCTGCATTTTCTTCTCATATCTGGCATTTTTCTCCCTTCTATATAAAGTTCCGCATCCGCCCTGCAAGCACACAGGTTCATGATCTCTATCAGGCCG
>CAMWSA010000597.1 GCA_947176785.1 uncultured Lachnospiraceae bacterium | reverse complement strand
CTTTTAATTATCTTATCATTTATGAATGCTTCATAGGAATCAAAAATGATATTCAGTAAATATATTTTCTGTATTTCGTTAGCGGTATAGAAATCATAGAGATCTTCTATGAGTATGGCAAAGTTTTCCTCTGTCATATCTGTACCTTCATGAATCATGATACGGAATGCAACACATGCATACGCTGTTGATGCGCGGTCTGTCATTTTCATCCCTCCATTCATCTGCCTTCATTTTTCCTTTTTTTAGTTTTTGCCCTGCCGGGAGACATTATGCACAAAAAGCAGCGCATAATGTCTCCCGGCAGGGCATCCTGGCAGTTAAGGAAAAATAAGGATGGCCAGCGCTGCTCTGCAGCCGTTCCACTCAGGCTATTTTAGCCCTGTCCCCGAACCCGATCACAAACTGCCCATAGGTTTCGCCCCAGTCACGGTAAGGCATGGACCATTTCTTTATGATGTCTGCCGTACACAGGTACAGTGTCTTGCGCAGCGCATCATCGTTTGGGAATACGGCCTTATTCTTAGTGACTTTTCCCAGCTGCCGGTTGAAGCCCTCGATTGTGTTTGTAGTGTATATAAGCCTGCGTATCCTGTACCCGTAACAGAAATAAGTGGACAGGCTGTCCCATTTTGCCAGCCAGTTATCCGGGACAGCAGCATACTTTTTCCATGTATCCTGCATGGCCTCCAGGTTTCCAAGCGCAATCTCCTCACTCTCTGCACCATATACTTTCTTAAGATCTGTAAGGAAAGCCCGCTGGTCCTTATAGGATACATATTTGATCGTGCTGCGTATCTGGTGGATGATGCACAGCTGGATGCGCGTCTGAGGGAACACTGTGTGGATGGCATCCGGAAAACCTTTCAGTCCATCAATGCAGACGATCAGGATATCTTCCACGCCGCGGTTTTTCAACTCATTGCATACTTTCAGCCAGAATTTTGCACCCTCGTTTTCACCAATCCAGATGCCAGGGATATCCTTATAGCCTTCCCCGTTGATCCCAAGCGCCACACAGGCTGCTTTTGTTATAATCCTGCCTTCCCCGCGCACTTTAAAATGCACAGCATCAAGAAAAACAACAGGATAAAAGCTGTCAAGTGTCCGGCTGTACCAATCTTTGGCCTCCCCGGAGATCTTATCCGTGATGTTTGAAATAGAAGCAGCTGACAGATCAATCCCGTAAAGCGCCTGCATATGCTCAGAAATATCACGCACAGTCATCCCCTTTGCATACATGGATATAATCTGCGGCTCCGGCCCTTCTTCAATAACAGCGCGTTTCTTTATGATGTCAGGTTCAAACCCTGCTTCCCTGGTACGCGGTACCTGAATTCCAATATTTCCATAAGCGGTTTTGATATTTTATGAGTAGTTCCATTCCTTGTAACGCTGCTGCCTTTTTCCTTTTCCTGTAAAATAAAATCTTCCATTTCCATGCCAGGCACATGCTCTACAGCATCTTTTATGATTTTCTGTACCAGGCCGTCCTGTCCGGTAATGTCCTGCATGGTTTTGCATTTTGATAATTCTTCCTCATAATTAAAATCCTGTGTCATAGCGGTTTCCCTCCTGATTATATTATCTGCCAATTTCTTCCAGCTATTCACAGTATTGTCGAAAACATTTTTTTGTTCTAAAAATAGGTGTGTCGAATAATCTGTGAAGATAAACACAGTTTATTTTACACACCCGTGGTCTTTCAAAAATCATTTTACCCATTGCTTATTAGTCACTGGTTTTCCATGACCAAAATATATTGTTCTATTACCGATACTGGTTATCTTTCTTGCGCTTTCTAACATATTCTCCCTGTTGTGGTACAGCATAGAAACCGTGGGATAAAACATATTCATCAATGCGTCGCCTACTATCAAATGTTTATTGTCCACATCAATACCGATGGAACCATTCGTATGACCCGGTAAAGAAATGATACGTGCATTTATTCCGTAATCGGATAAACTGTCATCATTATGCAAAAATACACTGGGCTTAAATCCCGGCATAGAACGAACTGCAAATTCCTTGAGGGATGCCGATAGAACAATTTTCCCTAAAATATTTGAAGCAACCAGCGATTGGTTTGTGTTTGCCTGGATCAAATTACAATCGTTCTCATTCATTCCAATGGGGATTCCTAACGAATCCGATATTTGGGCAGCATTTTCAGCATGGTCAAAATGTGCGTGGGTCAGGATAATCAGTTTAACATTATAAGATTTACATGATGCAATCACCTTGTCAATAAACTCTTTTTTCCCTGTGTCCACCAATATTCCATTTGTTCCATTTTCAATAATATAGCAATTACCATTACCGCATTTTATTCGATGAATCTCACTCATTTTTATTCTCCTACAAACTGAATTTTCCCATTGCAAATCTAATTTTCTTCAAGCTTTAATACTTCACTTTTATGTTCCAAAATACCGATTTTATCTTTTATTTCACTTTCCAGCAAACGGGAATTAGCCGATGCTATTCTCTCCCCGGATTTTCTTGTTTTTCCGTTCTTCCAACTCCGCAATTTGATTCATCAAACAATCTGAAAAAGTCCCTTCAATCGGTGTAGCTTCTCC
>CAMWSA010000596.1 GCA_947176785.1 uncultured Lachnospiraceae bacterium | reverse complement strand
GTGGATAAGACACAGGCAGGGGCAGAATGGTGGTCAAAAACAGGCTCTCCCTCTCAATATCCTCAACAGTTGGTTCGTAGCCGTGTTCCCTGGCGATGGCCTCTATCTCGCGGATATCCGTGGCATACAATTCCTTCACCACATCTCCAAACACCACCTTGGCATACCCGGTGGGAGCCTCCCTGTTGGGTGTAATGATAACCTCACGGACCACGCCGCTGTCCAGGTCGCTGATAAATTGTGCCTGGGTGTAATCATTCTCCTGTCTCCGGAGCAGGGAGATCACTGCCAGCATAACCAGCAGAAATGCAATTAGAATAAAATAAGAACTGAAATATCTGTTTGGTTTCAATGGACGCCTCCTAATCAAACTTTACGACACCGATATAAGGCAGGTTCCGATACCGCTGGTCGTAATCCAGCCCGTATCCGACCACGAACTCATCAGGGATCTGGAAGCCGGTATAATCGACATGCACATCTACAACCCTGCGCTCCGGCTTATCCAGCAAAGTACACAGGCGCAGGGATTTGGGCCCCCGGTCCCGCAGCATCTCCAGCAGATAACTAAGGGTCCTGCCGGAATCCACAATATCCTCCACCACCAGCACATCCTTATCCTTAAGGGATTCATCCAGGTCCTTTACAATCTTTACAACACCGCTGGACTTGGTATCCTTGCCATAACTGGACACGGACATAAAATCCAACGATACCGGCACGCTGATGCGCTTGGCCAGTTCACACATGAAAAAGCTGCCGCCCTTCAGCACACATACCAGATGAACCTGCAGTCCCTCATAATCCCGGCTGATCTGCTCGCCAATGGCCTGGATTCTGGCATCTACATCCTCCTCCGTTATCAGTATCTCCACACGTTCCGCCATATCTGCTCCTTTCGTATCTCATTTTTATAGGCGATTGCGAAACTCCCGTTCAGGATACAGGGATTGGGCAATATATACAAAATAAGGGCGACTTGCCACTGCATGAAGCAAATTTGTGAAACAAATTTGCTTCCAAGCCCGTTTTTGTATATATTGACTGTGTTAGGTCTTTTTCTAACACAAATCCCGTCACTTGCTTCAAAGAGTTTCGCAATTACCTACTCATTTTTAGTAGGCGACATTAAAATCTTCATTTGAAGACTTGTTTTCGCAAGAACTGAAAGAAGAAATTTCAATGTCGTTTACTATACTTTCGTATTCTACCTGAAGAATCTGTCTCGTATATGCGCTTATCCTGCAGGATTCACACATCCGCCCTCCCGCCACCCACAGAATATGGCTGCCCTGCGCCAGCAGGGGAATACGGTCCCGCTCCCGGCTGGGCACTTTCCCGTCGATAAACAGGCTTTTGACAGTCTTGCGCCCACAGCCGGAGGGGGTGCGAATCTCCAGATAATCCCCGGTGCGGCGGGTTCTCCATTCCAATAGTTCTTCTATTTTATCACAATCAAACCATTTCGTACACTGATTTTCCGAAAGATTCACACTTTTTTTCTCAAAATTTCCCGAATAAAGCGCTTTTCCGTCCAGTTCCTCCTTCGTCAGCCGTGTCAGGCGCAATATGCCCCCGGGTATCTGACAGGTGCGGCTCTCCCCCGGCTTTTGAGGCACCAAAACCGGGAAGGCGAAGGCTTCCGCAGCCTCTCCCGCCCCCTGTCTCCTCTCCAGGAATACCCGGTCATAGCTGCGCATTGCCCTGATTCCCCGGGGCAGATGAATCTCCCGATTGCCCGGGCGCATGCACAGTGCCAACACCTGCTCCACCTGCCCGGCCCCCATATCCTTATGGGCCGGGGAAAGTTCCTTCAGCATGGACAAAAGCATCCCTTTCTGTATAGCGGGGTGCAGATTCCCGAAAGCGGGGCAAAAAAGGACCAGCCTCGGCGATGTCCCTTCCTGCCCGGCCCCCTCCCGGGTGACACACAGCTTCTCTGCCTGCCTGATCTGTTCTTCCATATAATCCTCAATTTCCATAAAAATATCCGCAGTGCGGCACAGATGGGCCGCTGCCCCGGCGCAAATCTCCTTTTCCGCATAAGGCAGGATATGACGCCGTATTCTATTACGGGTATAGGCATCCGTATCGTTGGTGCTGTCCTGGCAGTAGGAAATCTGCCTCTGCCCAAGGTACGCTTCAATCTCCCTGCGCTCCAATCCCAGAAGCGGCCGCACAATCCGTCCCCGCACCGGTCGGATGCTTCCGAGGCCCGTCAGGCCGCTGCCTCTGAACAGATTGAGCAGCATGGTCTCCGCCCGGTCTCCCGCATTGTGCGCCACGGCAATTTTCTGTGCCTGCCTCCGCTCCATCTCCCGGGCAAAGGCTTCATAGCGCACCTGCCGTCCCGCCTCCTCGGTGGAACAGCCCCGCCGCCGGGCCAACGCCTGCACATCCTCCTCCGCCAGGGAAAACGGCACTTCCAGACGCCTGCACAATTCCTCCACATAAGCTGCATCCTGTCCTGCGTCGGGCCGGATACCATGATTGACATGCGTCACAAAAAGCCGAAGCTCCAGTTCACTGCGAAGTGCGTGCAGCGCAAATAAGAGGCAGACAGAATCCGCCCCCCCAGCCACGCCCAGCAC
>CAMWSA010000595.1 GCA_947176785.1 uncultured Lachnospiraceae bacterium | reverse complement strand
CTTCACTGCGGCGCTCATGGTGTCCATGCCGAACATCAGCACCGCAAAACCTACCAGTATCGAAGCCGCATACCGATGCTTCTCTTTCTTGGAAAACAGGAGCATTGCCACACCGACAACAGCCAGGATAGGAGAAAAAGAGGTGGGCTTCAGCATCCGCACCAGGAAGGAGGAACTGTCAATCCCCGTCAGGCTCAGAATCCAGGAGGTAATGGTGGTTCCCACGTTTGCTCCCATGATGACTCCCACAGCCTGCTCCAGCTTCATAATACCGGAATTGACAAAGCCTACCACCATCACCGTAGTGGCCGAGGAAGACTGGATCACCGCCGTAACACCGGCCCCCAGCAGCACCGCCATGACCGGATTGCCCGTGAGCTTCTCCAAAATGCGCTCCATCCTGCCCCCGGACGCCTTGGCCAGCCCCTCCCCCAACAGGTTCATACCATACAAAAATAATGCCAGTCCGCCAAGCATTGATAACAAGTCAAAAAAATCCATACATTTTCACCTCTCCCATATGTTCCCACAAAGTATGCTCTTTTATCATAGCAAGGACAGGTAAAATGCAATATCAGGTCCGGGTAAAATGTATGTAAAATGACCGGGATCTCCCTTTTAGTCTTTACGGCAAAAAAACGCAGACAGTAGTCAACCAAAGCCCCTGTTCCGCATATAACATAATAAGTGTTTTTATCGGACCGAGGGAATTATATGCCACTTATCGTATTAGATGCCGGGCATGGCGGAGCCAATCCCGGCGCAGTATACCAGGGCCGGCAGGAAAAAGATGACGCGCTGGCCCTGACTCTGGCCGTGGGCCGGATTCTGGAGAACCGGGGCGTGGATGTATACTACACCCGTACCACGGATATCTATGAATCCCCCGCTCAGAAAGCCATGGAGGGCAATCAGACAGGAGCCGACTATTTTATCTCCATCCACCGCAATTCCAGCCCCTACCCCAACCAATACAGCGGAATTGAGTCCCTGGTTTACAACCGTTACGGGGCGGCGGCACGCATGGCCGACAATATCAACCAACAGCTGGAAGCGGTGGGATTCCTCAACCAGGGGGTCAACCAACGCCAGGACCTGGTAGTTCTAAACCGCACCCAGATGCCCGCTGTGCTGGTGGAGGTGGGCTTCATCAACACAGATGCGGATAACCAGCTGTTCGATGAACGGTTTGACGATATTGCCCAGGCTATTGCGGACGGGATACTGATTACACTGGGGATGTAGCCTGACTGGAAATTATCAGCTTAATACCAAGCATACCTTCCATCCCCATACCTGCACAGAAAATAGCCTGATCTCCAACTTGGTATAAACATCCAACATCTCATTTCGATTCACGCCCCCGCAAAGGGGGCTTTCGATTCATCCTGCCCTTGATGAAATGGAATCAGAGCATCTCCTGTCTGCACACGGGCACTATGCCCGGACACATACAGAAACCCTTTCTCCTGTGCCCACATCAAAGCTTAACCGCCTTGGCAGGTTCGGAACCACTACCGCCTAATGCAGTCGGGTTTGATGAACAGCTAAAGCAGCTTCCTCTTCTGTATATCAGATTATGCATAACTATACTTACGAGCGGTTAGATTTTCCTTCCTGCGCGTCACATGCTGCCCGGTTATGCAGCGTGGGGCATGCAGGAATTGGAAAATCTTAGCGCTCGTTAGTATAACTTCCATCATAATGAAAACAGAGACAGCTGGGTGCAGTTCCCCATCTATCTCTGTTTTCCCCTGCTAACAAGTCTCAATGCTCCAGCATATTCTCAATAAAAATCCCATACCCCCTGCTGGCGTCCTGCACCAGCACATGGGTGACGGCACCGATCAGGTGATGGTTCTGGATGATGGGTGCGCCGCTCATACCCTGGATGATACCGCCGGTCAGGGCCAGGAGTTCCGGATCCGTCACCTCCAGTTCTATCCCTCTGTTCACATTGTCATGATCCAGATGCACCGCCGTGATCTGCACATCATAGTATTTGGGTGTACCATCCACGGTACACAGAATCTGGGCAGGGCCCTTCTCGATATCCTGCTTCAGCCCGATGGGCAGGGCCTCCTCCGTACCCATGGCCAGGGCTTTTTCATTGCAGTGACCGAAAATCCCCTCTTTTCCATTATAATAGATATCACCCAGAATGCGATCCTGGCTGTAGACGATCATGCCGGTCATCTCCCCCGGTTCCCCGTCCTGGCCCTTCTTGATGGCAATGATCTCTGTCTGATACAGCGTGCCGTCGTCCAGGTTCATCAGGGTACTGGTGTCCACGTCGTTGATGCCATGTCCCAGAGCGCCGAAATTGCCGTCCGCATCTATATAGGTCATAGTGCCCACACCCTGGGCATTGTCCCGAATCCAGATGCCCAGCTTGTACTTCTGGTCGCTGTTTTGTACCGGCTGGGCTTTCACATCCAGGATATCCTCTCCCCGCTTGATCTGCAGAGTCACCTCCCTGCCCTGACATTCCTCCACCCTGCGCACGAAATCCGTTTTGGTTGTCACCGCCTCTCCGTCCAGCTGCAAGATATAATCCCCGGATTTTACCACATATTTTGCCGGGCAGTAGCTGATAC
>CAMWSA010000594.1 GCA_947176785.1 uncultured Lachnospiraceae bacterium | reverse complement strand
CATCCACCATCTGATTCAGCTGTTCCAGATCAATGTTCTCCTGTGCCCCGTCAATAACGGGAAGACGCATAAAACCAAATCCTAATTTTCCCTGTTCCATTTGTTCATCCTCCTATAATTTAGCTTATGAGAAGCTGCAACGCAGATTCTCATAAAAGGCGCATCCTTTGCGCCGTAAATCTGATTACAGGAAAGTGCTTTTTCTTTCCTGTAATTTGAAATATGCTTCATCATCTACAGCACCACACCATTCAGTGGATGTATTTTCACCCGGCACTTCCACTGCAATATGGGAGAACCAACTGTCCTTCTTAGCCCCATGCCAGCGCTTCACATTTGCCGGTATCGTTATGACAGTTCCCGGTGTCAGGCTTATAGCCTCTTTCCCTTCTTCACCAGCATCCCTGCCCCAATCCCGCACACAAAGCTTGACAGTATTCGTATCATAAGCGCAGTCATTCCAAGGGCGGCGCTGTAGATAATAAGCTGGGGATTGAGCAGGATGGAAGACATCATAAAAGCCGCCAGCCAGTCATCTTTCATCCCGTTTTTTGAGAATGAGGCCGCAATCGGGATCGTTCCATACATACAAAGAGGCGACGCAATCCCCAGCCCGCTGGCCGCAATAATCCCCAAAACGCCCAGTTTCCGTTCTCCAAGGGAACAGAACATATGATGGATACGTTCTTTTGCAAAAACAGAAACCAAAGATCCAATGACCATTCCCAGCACCCAGTATGGAAAAATCTGTCTCAGCTGTATGGTAAAGTAATACCAGATATATACAAATTCCCTGTGAAGAACCTCCGCCATCTGTCACCTCACCTGTTATTCATCAACGGAAATTAACTGGTATGTCCGGCTCCCAAGCCCGATCTGCTCCGCATATTCCAGCGTATGCAGGCCGTTCAGGGATTCAATCCGGTTTACAAGGGACGCTCCGTCCCCGTCCTTCTGCGCATAGATCAGATCGATACATGCCTGATCCAGAGCCACCGGGTCTGTGGATGCCAGTATCCCAATATCATGCATATCCGGCTCTGCCGGATGCCCGTTGCAGTCACAGTCCACAGACAGCCGGTTCATTACATTGATATAGACAATCTGCCCGTCCAGCGCATCCACTACGGATTTCCCGGCCTCGCCCATGGATTCCAGAAAAGAATCCTGGTCGCCGCCCCAGGGACTGGAAGAACTTTCCCCTGCAGTATGGATCAGGCATTTCCCCTCGCTGGAACCAAGCCCGATGGAAATATTCTTGATGGCGCCGCCGAAGCCCGCCATTGCGTGCCCTTTGAAATGGGACAGTACCAGATAGGAATCGTAATCGCCAAAATGGGCGCCCACCAGATTTTCCGTAAGATGTGTGCCTCCTGACACAGGCAGACCCATGGAACCATCCTCATCCAGAATCTGAACATCCGCGATGTCTGTAAAACCGTGGTCTTCGGCCACCTGATAGTGCATGGCCGTTTCTGCACGGGAGCCGCCATATGCCGTATTGCATTCCACAATTGTGCCGTCCACCTCCTGCACCACATCCCTGATCAGGTCGGGAGACAGATAATTACTGGCAGGCGGCTCACCGGTAGAAAGCTTTACTGCCACATGTTCCCCGTGGGTCCATCCCAGTGATTCATAAACTGCCATCAGCCCTTCCGGGGAAATATCGGTTGTCATATATACAATGGACTCTGCATGATCCGGCTGCTGCACAGTCCCCTCCATTCCGCCCAGGCTGCTGTTATCTTCCTCTGACTGCTCCTCTGGAGCGTCCGTTTCCTCTTGATGGTCTGACATTTCACCGGCAACAGATGACTGGTCTGTACTGTCATTCAAATCTGCCTTTCCGCATCCTGCCATACTTCCGATCAGAAGCAATGTGGACAGGACAGCTGTCATAAATTTCTTTTTCATATAGCGTCTCCTTTTTCTTTGCCATCGTTTTTACTGCTTTAACGACTCTGCCAGCTGCTCTTAGTAAGAAGAAAGCCGCTCATTCCGGTCTAACGCGGTCATTTTCTGCATCTCATCCTCTGTCAGCTCAAAATCAAAAATCTCATAGTTCTCCTGGATGTGCGCCTCATTGCTGGAACCGGGGATTGCGATATTCCCCGCCTGCAAATGCCAGCGCAGGATAATCTGAGCAGAAGTTTTATTGTGTGCATCCGCAATTTCAACAATGGCTTCATCATTGAATAATGTCTGCGTATTGCCGCGTCCTCCAAGGGGATACCAGGATTCCATGACCGTGCCATACTGCTGCAGATGTTCCTTCATCTCTGTGCTTTGATGATATGGATGGGTTTCATTCTGGAGCAGGGCAGGTGTAATGGTTGTCTCGCCCACAAGCCGGTCAAAATCATCAGGTGTATAATAATTGGAAAGTCCGATCGAACGGAGCTTCCCTTCGCTTACCGCCTGTTCCATGGCCTGATATGCAGATACATCGCTTCCCGGAACTGAATGATGCAGGATCATAAGGTCAATGTAATCCAGCCCCAGTCTTTCAAGGGAGGCATCAATGGCCGCGGCGCCATTTCCATAATCATCCGTCCACATCTTGGTGGTGACAAAAATTTCTTCTCTTGTTACGAA
>CAMWSA010000593.1 GCA_947176785.1 uncultured Lachnospiraceae bacterium | reverse complement strand
TATATTACATGAAAAAGAAATATTTTTTTGGGATGCTCTGACTTTTAGCTTGATTGAAGAATCAAAAACAGGTATAAATCGTATTATAGAAACGAGCATAACGGAGATAACTCCTGAGGGGCGACACAATTTGAGAAATAAATTTGTGAAAATGTAACAAATTGGGTTGTTCATTTCGTTATTGTTAATAGAAGGGCAGAAAAATGTTTTAACGGCAGTCCCAAGGGATTTTATGCAATATTGTCAAGTGTTAATAAAAACGGGCATCTATATCAGAGCATACGGGAAACAAAGGAGGCAGTCATCAATTTTCCGTAACTTGCGCAAAATGGCAAAATTTTGGTTTGGGTTAATCTGGGTTAGGGGACAGAAGGATGAAAAAGGGAAAAGAACAAAGTAAAAAGGAACAAAAGCTGACATTTCGGGAAACCATAAAAAATGACTGCTATGCGTTGGGGCTTGGATTTTCTATCGGGAAGAGCATGGTGATACACTCTTTTTTTATGCAGGCATCAGGGTATTTTGAATGGGTATTCTTTGATGCGGTTTTCATACGCCACATTGTGGGCGCACTGGATCAGAATCAGGATTTCCGGCTGGTTCTTAGGTTTATTCTGATGTGCGGGGCGCTGTTCTTTTTGCTGAGCGTGTATAGGAATTATGTGGAGAACGTAGTATATCCCCTGTCAGCGACAAAACTGTATTACGGAGTTTATTCAAGACTGTACGGGAAGGCAAAAAATGTGGAGCTTCGATGCTATGAGGATCCGGAATTTTATAACCGGTATACGATGTCAATGGACGGCGCGGACACCAAAATCCTGGAAATTGTCCAGAATGTGTGGGGTGTGCTTGGCGGGACGGCAGCGACAATCGCGGTGTTCTGGTTTATGTACGAGATCGACCATTATGCCGTACTGTTTATCCTGTCCCCGCTGATTGGCAATTTTGTATTTGGCCACTACAAAAACAAATATGAGTTTAAGCGGTACACGGAACAGGCTCCCGACGACAAGGTGCTCAACTATGTGAACCGGGTCATGTATCTTCCCGATTATGCCAAAGAAATCAGGCTTTCCAATGTGTTCTCGCTTCTAAAGCAGCAGTACCGCAATGCGACGCAGCACAAAGTCCGCACGGCTGTGAAGTATGCTTTCAGCAATGCGGGCTTAAGTTTCCTGAAAATCACCTTTACCTTTACGGTGATTTTTGAGGGCGTGCTGTTGTATGCGGTTTACCGCAACCGTGTCACGGGTTCGATCTCCCTGGCGCAGCTTACGGTCATGTCCAGCCTGATGGTAGCCATGACATGGATTCTGATCGGCCTGTTTGAAAACATCATGAATATCATGAAGAACGGTATGTTCATCAGTAATCTAAAGGGATTTATGGATTACGAGGAAAAAATCCCCGAGGATCAGGACGGCGTGATGCCGGAAGGAAAATTTGAGACGCTGGAATTTGACCATGTAAGCTTTTCCTACAAGGAGGAAGAGACTATCAAGGACTTGTCTTTTACGATCAGAGAGGGTGATATGGCGGCGTTAGTCGGGCACAACGGAGCTGGAAAAACCACGATCGTTAAGCTGCTTCTGCGCCTGTATGACCCTGTTTCGGGTGTGATCCGGCTAAACGGAAGGGATATCAGGGAATACAATCTTCATGCATACAGGGAACTGTTTGCCGGCACGTTTCAGGATTTTTGCATATTCGGCATAAGCGTCATGGAGAATGTGCTGATGGGAAGACACTATGAAAATGATGAACAGACAGCTGCGGATGCGCTGAAAAAGGCAGGGGTTTATGAGAAAGTCATGTCCCTGCCGGAAGGCATGCACACGGTGATGACTAAGGAATTTGACGAAAACGGCGCGGTCTTTTCGGGCGGGGAGAGCCAGAAGCTAGCCGTGGCGAGAACCTTTGCAAAGAATTCCTACATCAAGATTTTTGACGAGCCGTCAAGCGCACTGGACCCAATCGCGGAGTATGAGCTTTTTCAAAATATTATGAAAGAAGGCAGCGACCACACCATGTTTTTTATCTCGCACAGATTGTCTTCGGTCAAAAAATGCAATAAGGTCTTTATGCTGGAAGGCGGGAAGCTGATCGAGGCGGGTTCCCACACGGAACTGATGGCGCTGGACGGCAGTTATGCACAAATGTACCGCAGACAGGCCATGAACTATCTGGCACTGGACACAGAAGAGGAGGTGGCGGGTTGAAAAAGGATAAAAATGGCACAAAGCAGTCCGCCGCAATGGTGTGGCGAAATAACTGGTTTCTGCTAAAGCTGATGTTTGGCGCTTCCCCCTCGTTTATTATCTTTATGGTGATGGATGCCATACGAAATCAGGTATCCATCTTTTTTGAACACACCTACGGAATCGGTTACGTGCTGGAAGCGGCTGAATTTCATTACCCGTTTCGCCAGGTGGCGCAGTTTATACTGATCCTCGCGGCCTGTATCACGCTGGGCATGGTATTTACGGTGGTGGCGGGTGATTATATCCAGGAGAAGGAACGCCCCAAAGTCCGGGAAAAGATCAAAATGCTCTTGTATGAAAAGACGAAAGAACTGGATCTGGCGTGTTATGATAACCCGGAAT
>CAMWSA010000592.1 GCA_947176785.1 uncultured Lachnospiraceae bacterium | reverse complement strand
GTATCCATGAAGTCAAAGAGGTATTTGACGCTGGCGTTGGGGTTTGCCATGTCGATGACCGCAATGCTCTTGGCACCCCTGTTGATGCTGCGGCCCACCCGTTTGTCATGCCACTCGTCAAAGGTTCCCAGCTGGGTGGCATCCGGCTTCTGTGCATAAATCAGCACCGCATTGTCAAAGGAACGCTTGTAGAACCGTGCGACACAGGACAGCAGGCCTTTCCATTCTGCCGGTGTTCTGGTGTACTCCTGTACGGATGCTCTGTAAAGGTCTGCTAAACTGGCCGCTCTGCTCAAGCTGTTCCCTCCTATCTCATTCAGGTTCCATATTTCCCTCTTTACGCCCTTCGGGGATATGCTGTTTTTCAAAATACAATGCCAGTGCCCGGTCTATGGTGTCCTCAATCTCTCTGGCACTCTGCCCTGCGGTAAAATATTTTGTGATCACCGCAGGCTTCACCTTAAAGGGCTGTGGTCTGCTGTTTTTTGGTTTCCGTGTTTTTTCACCGGAAAGTATCTGCATGGTGGCTGTGTCATCCAGTTTTCCGGTCTCATAATAGTTGCGGAGAAGTTCCGCCTTTTTCATGTCTACCCTGTAGCTGCCGCTCTCCATCAGCCCCGCTATCTGGCGCTGCCGGGCCGTGTCCTCGATAAAGGACAGGTCATATGCGGCAAGGAATGGGATTTCTCCTGTATCCACCTTTCCAATCAACGGTTCAATCAGTTTTGAGATACGGATATATTTTGCCACCTTGTCTCTGGAAAGCCCATATTCCTGGCCGATCTTTGTGTCTGACCGCAACTTCGTCTGAACTTCAGACGAAGTTGGATTTTCATTGGATTCATGCGGGTTCAGGAGCATTTCTATCTCGTCTAAAAGGTCATTTCTCCTGCCCTGTGACTTCAGCGCCTCATAGTGCTGGGCAAGGCAGTATGCCCTTTCAGAGTGGCTCATGTCCCCAAAGGAACGCTGCCGGAGATTGGTCTCCGTCACGATCAGCACGGCTTCATCATAGGCCAGGTTCTCCTTTATGATGACCGGGCCTCTGGTAAGCCCCGCAAGCAGGGCCGCATTATGGCGGTTGTGGCCGCTCAAAATGATGTGTTTCCCTTCCTCGTTATGCCAGGGGATGATGGGGAGCAGGACGCCGAACTGTCTGATGCTCTCCACCATGTCGGCAAGCTGCTGTCCCTCGTACAGCTTGAACTTATGGTTGGGGAACGGCTCCATCCGGGCAAAGTCCATTTCCAGGATGCCTGCCGGTTCCGGAACCTCCCCCTGTGCAGATGCCACAGTCGGAGTGTCCGTAACCGCTTTTTCCTTCTCTGTGTCAAAATGCAGCATATCACTGAAGTCTTCCAGGTTGACTCTTGGCTTACCCAACTGCCTGCACCTCCCTCTGCTCATTTTCCAAAAGCTCGTCCGTAAATCTCTCATAGGCCAGCGCCGCCGGATTGTTCGGCATGAACTCGCAGATGGTCTTGTGGTAAAGCACCGCCTCCGCCACCTTGATGGAACGGGGGATATGGGTCCTGAAGATTGGCACCGCTCCGGCAAAGCCCTGTTCAATCAGCTGTCTGACCTGGACCGACACGATGGTATTGGGAGAATCCATGGTGATAAGAATGCCCTCAATCCGCAGCCTGTGGTTACTGTTCTTTCGGATGATCTGGTAGTGCCGGAGCAACTCCGCCAGTCCTTGTGTGGATAATAATTCCGCCTGTGTGGGGACGATGATGCTATCGGCGCACATCATCACGTTGATCATGGGAGTTCCCATCTGGGGCATACAGTCAATAATTATGTACTGGTATCTGTCCCGGATGGTATCTACATACTGGGACAGTATCCGCTCCCGGAAGTCCACGTTGCACAGGTTCCGCTCCAGCGTGAAAAGCTGGGAGTTGGACGGAATGACCTCCACGCCGCTCTCATGTTTTATCACATAGCTGTCCGGCTCCGGCAGGGGCTCGTCCTCCATAATCTTTCTCAATAACGTATTGATTGTTATTTCCAGCTTGTTGATGTTCTTTACTCCATAGATGATGCTGGAATGTCCCTGACCGTCAAAATCAATCAGGGCTGTCCGTTTCCCTCTCTTTGCCAGCAGGTAGGCCAGCGTGGTGGCTGTGGCTGATTTTCCCACACCGCCTTTCTCATTCATCACTGCTATAATTTTTGCCATTCGTGTTCTCCTTTCGTTTTCCTGTCCGTTTTTCCAGATGTAACGGTATACCAGAACGGTAGTCTGTGGTAAGATGTGTTTGGGTAGTTTGGGTTGGGTAAACAGGGTATAAAAATAGGACTTAATCGGTAAAACCCCTTAAATCAAAGGTTTTCTGATTAAGTCCTATTATATCTGCATCATCGATATACCGGCGGTACAATACCCAGTCCGGGTGCCTGTCAATCAGGTCATTATACTGCACCTGGTTCTCCAATGCTGAAAGCTGTGCCTCATGCTCTGTTGAAACTCTGGCATATATCGCAACTTTCCGTATACGCATCTGCATCCGCTCCTTTCTTTTTTGGTAGTCTATTTTAGGCGTTTGCAAAACACCAGAACCCGCATAAATACGGGATTCTCTTTGTTACAAAATAAAACAACT
>CAMWSA010000591.1 GCA_947176785.1 uncultured Lachnospiraceae bacterium | reverse complement strand
CTACCGGTACAGGATGTACTGCGTGGACTTCACCGGTATTCCCATCGAGGAGGTAAAGAGGAGAAACCTGGGAAGGGAACCGCTTAAACGGGTTCCCGAAGAAGTGATCGACCGGATGTATTCCCGGTTTGCGACCCAGAAGATCCCCTCCGGCGTGAAGGTGATCAAGCCCGATGAACTGGACACCATCTGGCTGAAGAGGATCGACCTGTCCGGCTACACCCGGATTCACCATATCGGGGATGTCCACGGCTGCAATACGGCGCTGCAAAAATACCTCTCCGATAACGGCGGCATCAGGGACGACGAATTTTACATATTCGTGGGGGACTACGTGGATCGGGGCCTGGAAAATGTGGAGGTCCTGGATTTCCTGATCTCCATCAAAGACAGAAAAAACGTGCTGATGCTGGAGGGCAACCACGAGAGATGGCTTTGGCTGTATGCCAACGACTGCGTGGGCAGATCCAAGGAGTTTGAACTGGTGACCAGGCCCGCCCTGGACGCGGCCCGCATGGACAAGAAGGAGCTTCGCCAGCTGTACCGCAAATTCGGACAGTGCGCCTACTACACCTACGGCAGTCAGGTCTTTCTCGTCACCCACGCGGGCTTAAGCACGGTTCCTGCAAACCTGTCCTTCGTGGCAACGGAACAGATGATCAAGGGCGTGGGCAATTACAACGACTTTGAGAAGGTGGCGGATACCTTCTACGAGACCACGCCGGAGAACTATATCCAGATCCACGGCCACCGGAACACCAAGCAGCTTCCCATCATGGTCAACGACAGGGTCTACAACCTGGAGGGTCAGGTGGAATACGGCGGGTGCCTGCGGTGCGTGCAGGTAGACAAAGAAGGCATCCATACGGTAGAGGTCAGGAACGAGGTGTTCAAAACCCCGGAAGCTCGTCAGGAGGAAACCGTGATCAGCAGCTCCATCGCGGACACGATCATCTCCCTGCGCGCCAACAAATACATCCGTGAGAAAAAATTTGGCAATATATCCTCCTTCAATTTTACCAGCAAGGCATTCTACGACAAGGTATGGGATGAGCAGACCACCAGGGCCAGGGGCCTGTACCTGGATACGGTGAAAGGAAAGGTGGCTGCCAGAGCCTATGACAAGTTCTTTAATGTCAATGAACGCCCGGAAACCAAGTTTGACCTGCTGCAGCACAAGCTGCAGTTCCCCGTCACCGCCTATGTCAAGGAGAACGGTTTCCTGGGCATCGTGAGCTACAATGAGTACGAGGACGACCTGTTTATCGCCAGCAAGTCCACCATTGACAGCCAGTTTGCCGGATGGCTTAAGGATATGCTGTATCAGAAAGTCTCTTCCGAAAACCTGTCCAAGATGAAGGATTTCATCCGGGAACATAATGTGTCCTTCGTCTTTGAGTGTGTGGATATGAAGCATGACCCTCATATTATCGAATATCCCGAAAGCAATCTGTACCTGCTGGACATTGTCTACAACCAGATGGATTTCGCCAAATTCGGCTACGACGACATGTGTCATGCGGCAAACACCCTGGGACTGACCGTCAAGGAAAAAGCTTTTGAGATCGCCACCTGGCAGGAGTTCTTTGACTGGTACTATGATGTGCTTTTAGAGGACTACGAGTACGAAGGACGGAAAATCGAGGGCTTTGTCATCGAGGACAGCGCGGGATATATGACCAAGCTGAAGCTGGCCTATTACAATTTCTGGAAGTTTATGCGGGGCGTGGCTCATGAGGCCATCCAAAAGGGACATATTAACAGAACTTCCACCCTGACTACGCCCACAGCCAATGAATTTTACGCGTGGGTCAAAAAGCTCCATGACGCGCCGGACCCTGACAGCATCCCCAGGGACATCTGCACGCTGCGGACCCTGTTTTATAAGGACAAAATGAACAAAAACTAAAAAGCGGACGTAAAGATTTTCCAATTCCCCTGCGTCACATGCTGCAAAATTGTAGTCAATGGCATATGTCATTGACTATGGACAACATGTAACACAGGGGAAGGAAAATCTAACCGTTCGTAAGTATACTTCCGGCGCTGCTTCTGGACAATTCCACCAGCCTTCGATATATGCCATCCTGCTCCATCAATTCGGCATGCCTGCCCCTTTCACATACCTTTCCGCCCTCTATGACATAGATCACATCCGCTTTTTCAATGGTGGAGAGCCTGTGGGCCACCACCAGCGTAGTGCGGCCTCCCATAAGCGCCTCGATCCCTTTCTGGACAAGCTGTTCGCTCTCCGCGTCCAGGGCGGAAGTAGCCTCGTCCAAAAGCAATATCGGCGCGTTTCGGATGAACGCGCGGGCTATGGCAATCCGCTGGCGCTGCCCGCCGGACAGGCTTTCGCCCCGCTCCCCCACCGGCGTGTCATACCCCTTGGGAAATGACATGATAAATTCATGGGCATACGCCTGTCTGGCCGCCCAAACCACCTCTTCGTCGCTGGCTCCCAGTCTGCCATACCGTATGTTCTCCCTTATACTGGTGGCAAACAGATAGGCATCCTGGGGGACATAGGCAATGTTTCCCCGCAGTTCCTCCAGGGCATAGGCGGACAGCTGCTTTCCCAGCACTCTGACAGAGCCTTCATCCAGCCGGTAAAATCC
>CAMWSA010000590.1 GCA_947176785.1 uncultured Lachnospiraceae bacterium | reverse complement strand
GGCTTTCTCAGCCTGCTTATACAGCCGAACCTGCTCTTTCTCGGACAGGCTGCTCATAGCCAGCTTCTGCTTCTGCATAAAGAGCTTGCCCATCACCTCCGTAAAATCCTCGCCGCCCAGGTAATTGTCCCCCGCCACGGCACGGACCTCCAGAATATTGTGGTACAGTTCCAGTATAGATACGTCAAAGGTTCCGCCGCCCAGATCAAACACCAGAAACTTGGTGTCTCTGGTCTTGTCATACAGTCCGTAGGCCACCGCCGCCGCCGTGGGTTCGGAGATCATACGCTCCACGATAAGCCCTGCCAGTTCTCCGGCACGCTTGGTAGCCTTCCGGCGCTTGTCGTCAAAATATGCCGGCACGCTGATCACGGCTTCCGTGACCTCCTCTCCCAAATAGGCTTCCGCATCCTCCTTCAGGGAGCGCAGCACAAAGCTGGACAATTCCTCCGGCCTGTACATGTGGCCGCTCAAGTTATACAGTCTCTCCGTACCCATGCTGCGCTTGAAAGCGCTGACCACCGAGTCCGGATACAGGCTCATGCGCTCCCGGGCAGTCTCTCCCACATAGACATTACCCTCCTCGTCCACGCTGACCACCGAAGGAGTAAGGTTCTTTCCCAGCCGGTTGGGGATGATCCTGGGGCCCTCCTCCCCAAAATACGCTATCAGGCTGTTGGTTGTTCCTAAATCAATTCCTACTATCATATTCTCTTCCTCTTATATAAACTTATAGTTAGCTCAATCGCCCACTATTCTTCAAACCGTATATGCCTGATGGCCAGCATATACTCGTCCTGGGGCAGAAGCTCCAGATTGCGGCCTAAACGCTCACGCGCCTCCTGCTGCTGCCCTCTGCGGAGCATCAGCAGAATCCGCACGGCCTCCATTTCCTTACAGATGGCGTATGTACAGAAATTGCAGCACTCGCATGTACTCTCCCGGTCCACCAACTCCTGAAGCTTCTCCTCCGGCTCCGTGTAATAGGCCGCCAGGACCTCTATCTGCAAATGCCCCTTTTCCTGCTCGTAGTATGCGTTCGTACGGGCAAACTGCTCCTGCCGAAGCCAATCCTGCAATTTCGACGCATATTTTCTCCCAAGCTTCTCTTCGCCGCACAGGATAAAGGCAAACACGGCGTCACACATGGTTCCCTCTGCGTTGCCCAGGTCCGGGTGACAGTTCATCGCACTGGCAAATGCCTTCACCGCGTCGGCCCTGTCTCCAAAGATCAGCTCCGTCCAGCCCAGGCTCACATAATAATCACTGTACCGGGCATTGCCCTTCTTCATCCTGCTGCGCAGCTTTCCCAAAGCGCTCTCGTCAATATGCAGCAGCGCGGCCCACTTCTTCAGCACATTTCTGGCCTCCTGACACTGCCCTGTCACCTGGTACATATCCGCCAGCCTGTCATACAGCCCTGCCGGATCTTTGGAATAGGCTCTTTCAAATATTTTTACCGCCATATCGTACTTGCCATTGCGGATATAACCCGTAGCAATTTTGCCCAACCTGTAGACACTGGTGTTTAGCTTCTTGCTGTCCGCATACTTCACATACTGCTCCAGATATTCCAGCGCCTTTTCATAATCCGCCAGCCGCAGATACAGATCGGCCATATCCATATAGATACCGGGCTGCAGGTCTCCCTCCGTGTCAAAGAGGATGGCCTTGCGCAGATAGATGACAGCCTGCTCATAATCCCCCTGGTGCTTATAGACCTGGCTCATGCCGTTCAAGGCATAGATCTGTTGAGGTACATAGGCCAGCACCTGCTCATAGTCCTTTTCCGCTTCCTTATAGTGATGGGCCGCATTATGGAAAATCCCCCGCTCCACCAACAGATAAGCCCCCGGTGCCTGATACAGGTATTCTGTCAGCTGCGCCAATCCCGGCTCATAAAAGGAGAGTTCCCCGTTCTCTACATGATCCAGGAATCTCTCCCGGAATTTCTCTACCTTCTTCTGTATCAATTCCGTGCTTGTCTTGTGATCCTTCTGATAGGCATACGCCTCCAGATAGGCACTCTCGATGCCCTTTTCCTTGGCCTCTGCCAAAATTTCCTCAAGCTCCCTGGTATATTCCAGATCCAGATACACCTTGGCCATATCCACATAGGGCTTGGCATAATCGGAAAAGCATTGGATCAGCTGCCTGCCGGCCTGTATCACACCGGAAGCATCCCACTGCCTGCGGTAAGCCTCCAGGGCCGTAGCCAGGGCCGCATAGACCCGGAATTCCTGCACCAGACGGCCCACCAGATCCAGACACTTCTCATACTCCTCCATCTCCATATAGGTCTGGGCGCGCTCCATCAGCACGCCGATATCGTGAGGATTGACGGCCTCCATGGCATCCGCCTCCTGCAGGGCAAGTTCATAGTAGGATTTGTCCAAATACCCTAAAACCCGATAGCACTGCATGCAGATGGCATGAGACTGGCGCAGCCTGTCTTCATCCTTCTCCAAAGCCTCCCCCTCCTGTGTGGGAATCCGCTTTTCCAATGCCTGCCGCCACCGCTTGGCATATTCGATGGATTTCTCGTACTCCGCCGCCTCCCGGTAAAGCTTGGTCATCAGGCCCAGATACTCCTCCACGCGGCCCTCCGGAACCCGGTCCTCAATATCCT
>CAMWSA010000589.1 GCA_947176785.1 uncultured Lachnospiraceae bacterium | reverse complement strand
TCCGGTGATAATAATCCGCGTTCAGGCGGTGATGTGAAAGTGCAAATCAATAATTTAATCTCCGTGAAAGCACATTCGCAGACAACTGCATATTCGGCAACTGTTTCAGAAGTTCCGTTGCTGTCCCCTCCCACTCCTGCATTTCCTCTGTCAGAAATTCATTGATTGCTTCAAGTAACGGGTTCGGCGGCTGTTTCCAAAGTTCCGTTTCCGCTTTCTGAAATTTCCAAATACACTGTTCCCGGTCAAACTCTATCGTCAGTTCCTGATCGGGCTGGTCACGCCCCACAATATCCATGACCGCCGTGTTGTCCGTGCGCTTTTTCTTGTGCATGATAAACGCCCCGTCTGCCGCACCGAGAAGCCCGTTTGTGCCGGAAATCATATCGAAGCTGTCCTCGGACTCCAACTTGCGGGTATGGTGAACCACCAACAGGCAGATACCATATTTATCACTGAATGATTTTAACTTTGTCACAATCTCATAGTCACTGGAATAACTGTACCTGTCCCCACCGACCTCACGCACCTTTTGGAGCGTGTCAATGATAATCAGCCTTGCGTCCTTATGCTCTTTTATAAATCCCTCTAATTCTCCGTCCAGCCCCTCATTCAGCGTCTTTGCCTGCGTTGCAAAGAATAAATTATCTGCACACTCCACCCCGAACATGACGGACATCCGCCGCTGAAGCCTTGCGTAATCATCTTCCAGTGCAAGGTATAATACCGTCCCTTTTCGGACGGAATAATTCCACAGTGGAAGCCCCATAGCCACATGGTAGGCAAGCTGTCCCACGAAGAACGATTTCCCCACTTTCGGCGCACCCACAAAGAGATAAGTACCGCCATACAGAAAGCCGTCCACAACAGGCGTTCTCGGCGGGTACACCGTATCATACAGTTCTATCATGGAAACCGTTTGAAGCCCGCCGCCCTGCCCGGATTTCTCCGGGCAATTTGTGTCAAAGCCACGAAAAACAGTGGCTTGCAGATTGTTTTTTGCTGTTTCATTTGCTATAATTTTTTTGTCGTTTTTAGTATTCGACTGTTCCCCATCTGCGCCAACAGATGATACGGGAGCAGTCGTTTTTATTTTATTTGTCATTCATCTTCCCCTTTCAGACCGTCCAGTGTGATTGCAATAACTTGTAACGTGTAGAGCAGTTCGTCATTGTCCGGGCTTATGCTTTCCATGCGCTTCAATTCCTCATGGATTGCCACCATCTGATTTTTCAGTGCCTTATACACCCTCGGATTGCCCTGCACCACAACGTCCCGGCATAAGAGCCTCCTTGTGATATAGTCCTGCTTTGTCAGCCCCGACAGTGCCACCAAATCATTCAATAACTTTGCTTCTTCGTCCGATACCCGGAACGCCACCGTATGGTTGCGCCATCTTCCCTTGTAATCAAGTGATTTTTCCATGTTCTTAGTCCTCCTTTGTCATTCTCTCCATTTCCAATTTCTCCGCCATTTCCGTCTGCACCGTGGGGAACAAGTGGGCGTATCGGTAAGTGATTTTCTCCGCTTCATGCCCCATACGCTCCCCAATCGCCAGTACTGAAAATCCCATGTTGATTAAGAGTGAAACCGCACTATGGCGAATATCGTGGACACGGATTTTCTTAACGCCTGCCTGTTTCGCCCCTCGTTCCATTTCGTGATTGAGGTAGGATTTTGTGACTGTAAACAAACGCTCGTCCAGCTTGATGTCATAAAGCATTTTGATGTACTCCTGCATTTCCTCACAGAGAAACGGCGGCATTTTGATTGTGCGGTTGCTCTTTTTCGTCTTCGGGCTTGTAATAATGTCCCGCCCTTTGGAACGGTGGAACGTCTTGCTGATCGTGACCGTCTGTTTCTCAAAATCCATATCAGCAGGCGTGAGCGCAAGCAGTTCGCCGGAACGCATACCGCACCAGTAGAGCATTTCAAACGCATAGTAGGAACGGGGCTTATCCATCATGGCTTCGGAAAATTTCAGATATTCCTCTTTCGTCCAAAAGTCCATTTCCTTAACAGCTTCGCTCCCAATCGTCCCCGCCCGCCTTGCCGGGTTGTAGGGCAGGTTATAAAAGTTTACCGCATGGTTGAATATCGCCGTCAGTTGTGCGTGTATCGTCCTCAAATAATCTGCGGAATATGGCTTGCCTTTCTCGTCCCGGTATGCCATTAACTCATTCTGCCACGCAATCACGTCCTTTGCTTCAATCTCTGCGATTTTGCGGTTCTCAAAGTACGGTAAAATTTTTGTCCGTATCACATGGCTTTTGGACTCCCAAGTGCTTTCCTTGACACGCTGTTTCTTGTCGGCTTCATATACCTCAAAAAAACTGCCGAAAGTCATATCCAGCTTTGCCCCCTGTTTGAGCATAGCTTCATGTTCCCACGCCTGCGCTTCCCTTTTCGTTGCAAAACCTCTCTTTTGTGTCTCTTTCCTCTCTCCCTTCCAGTTGGTAAAACGATAGATAACCCTCCATGTTCCAGTTGCATTGTCTTTGTATACAGCCATCTTGTAATCACTCTCCTTCCTTATTCGCTGTAACAGACTTTTTTATGAAAAAATGTAGCGTTCACACGTCCTGCCACGGTCAGATAGCCCTGTTTCTGTAACTCTGTATTCAGTTCCCTTAC
>CAMWSA010000588.1 GCA_947176785.1 uncultured Lachnospiraceae bacterium | reverse complement strand
GGATCATACGAATCAAAAGCCGCCATTTTCCGCCAAAAGATTCCGAGAGACTATTTATTTCGCTGGCTTATTTTATCATATTTCCTGTTTTTTTTAAAGTAAAACTGCCATACCGATTGAATAATGCCCAGTCTGGATGTATAATGGTACTGAAACCGCAGTAAGTTCCCTACAGGGCCCGGGAGCATTGCCGTCCGGCTTGTTGGACAGGGCTTCTTCCGCCGGGGAAGTGCCCAAAGGGCGGTTATGGGAATATGCAGAACTTCAGTCATACGCACGGGCGGGAAGGAAAATATAACCGCTCGTGCGTATAGAAGAGGAAAAGGATATGTCAGTACAGGGTGAGATCAGGGAAAGAACAGGGATAGATATAAGGGAGCCAAAGCATTACCAGGTTATTATGCACAATGATGACTTTACGTCCATGGACTTTGTGGTGGAAATTTTGCAGGGGATTTTTCATAAGGACGAAATAGAGGCCGTCCATCTGATGATGAAGGTACATGAAAGCGGCAGTGCCGCAGTGGGTACTTATCCCCGGGATATTGCGGTTACCAAGGTTCAAAACGCCACGGCAAGGGCCAGGGAAGCGGGTTTTCCCTTCCGGATGACTGTTGAGGCAATGTAAGGTTTCCCGGCAATACCTATACTATACCCACGAACCTCACAGGAAGGAAAAACGAATCGTTCGTGAGTATAAGGAAGCGTCTACAAACAACGGGTACGACTTTCCGGCATTTTTATATGTGTTTCAGGGCTTTTACCTGAACAAGCCGTATCCGTTATTTTCCGACAATCCCTGAGAGAGGATAACAGATATGCGCGTATCGGAGGAAGTGGAGAAGATTGTCGATCAGACAGTCATTTTGGCAAAAAACGCAGGCTTTGAATATGTGGTGCCGGAACTAATGTTATATGTGATCTGCCAGAACAGGGTATTTGCCAGGGCATTTGGAAACTGTGGCGGCAGTGTCCGGGAATTGGACTACCATTTGAGAACATACCTGGAAAACTATATGGAATACAAAGGCGAAGCCGACAAAAGTGAACCCCAGCTTTCCATGGATATGAACAGTGTGTTGGAAGCTGTCAGGGAAGTGGCGCAAAACAGCGGAAAAGATGTGGTGGAGCTTCCCCATATCATGTGCGCCATATATGGCTTGGAGGAAAGCTATGCCGTCTACTATATGCTGACACAGGGTGTGGAGCGGGCGGAGCTGCTTCGGGAGATGACCACTCTCTACGAGGAAATTGACCGGGAAGGCGGCATCGGGGAAAATAAAGCCACAGCAGACGGCCCCGATAAAGGCGGCGGAAACGCCGGCAGAAGCCAGAGCGCGGACTGGCAGCAGTATGCCGTCTGCCTGAACGATATGGTGGCTCAGATGAATCCTCTGATCGGCAGGGAGGAGGAGTTGGAGCGCACCATGCAGATCCTCTGCCGCAGGGAGAAAAATAACCCTCTCCACATAGGGGAGCCGGGGGTGGGAAAAACCGCCGTCACCTGTGGGCTTGCAAGACTGCTGGAGGAGGGCCGGGTTCCGGAGCCTTTGCGGGGCGCGAAGATATTTTCGCTGGATCTGGGAAGCCTGCTGGCGGGCACACAGTACAGGGGTGACTTCGAGAAACGGTTCAAAATGGTTATGGACAGCATATGCTGCCAGGAGAATCCCATTATTTATATTGATGAAATCCACAATATCGTGGGTGCGGGTGCGGTGGGCGGCGGAAGCTTTGACATTTCCAATATGCTGAAGCCCTATCTGGAGAGGGGACAGGTCCGCTTTATCGGTGCCACCACCTACGGGGAATATAAAAAGCACTTTGAAAAGAGCAAAGGTCTTGTGCGGAGATTTCAGAATATTGATATCAGGGAACCGGGCATTCAGGACTGCATCCATATCCTGGAGGGATTGAAGGAGGGCTACGAACAATTTCACGGTGTCGTCTACGAGGAGGGCACGCTGGAATATGCGGTCCAAATGAGCGCAAAGTATATAAACGAGCGTTTCCTGCCGGATAAGGCCGTGGATCTGATGGACGAGGCGGGCGCTTACCGCCGGATGCATCCCCTGGCGGGAGAGCGGCAGACTGTGGGGAAAGAGTTGCTGGATGAGCTTCTCGCCAAGATCTGCCACATTCCCAGGCAGGTGGTGGAGAGCGACGAGACCGCCGCACTGGCAACGCTTAAGGAGCGCCTGCAGAACTGCGTGTTCGGCCAGGACGAGGCCATAGCCCAGGTGGTCAACGCAGTGAAATTTTCAAAGGCCGGGCTTTTGGAGGAGGGGAAACCCCTGGCCAGCCTGCTCTTTGTAGGCCCCACCGGCGTGGGAAAGACAGAGATTGCCCGAAGCCTTGCCCGGGAACTGGGAATCTCCCTTGTCCGCTTTGACATGAGCGAATACGAGGAAAAGCATGCGGTGGCAAAGCTCATCGGCGCTCCCGCAGGCTATGTGGGGTATGAGGAGGGCGGCCTTCTCACGGAGGAAATCCGCAAACATCCCCATGCGGTTCTGCTGCTGGATGAGATCGAGAAGGCCCACCCGGATATCTACAATATCCTGCTGCAGGTGATGGATTATGCCACGTTGACGGACAACCAGGGCAGAAAGGCGGATTTCAGGAATGTACTTC
>CAMWSA010000587.1 GCA_947176785.1 uncultured Lachnospiraceae bacterium | reverse complement strand
GTATGGGGGTACTATAAAAACGCTGGATTTCATAGCACGGATGGCTGTCCGGCCTTTTTCTGCCGGGATTATGGTCGTGTCACTATGAAAGCAATGGAAAGGAAGGGTAAATTGCAAATGGAATTAAATATGGGAACGAAGATCGCCTCGTTGCGCAGGGAAAAAGGCATGACCCAGGAGCAGCTGGCGGCGGCGCTGGGCGTATCAGCCCCGGCGGTGAGTAAGTGGGAGACGGATAACTCCTATCCGGATATCACGCTGCTCTGTCCTCTGGCCAGGGCGCTGGGGACAGATGTGGACAATCTGCTGACATTTGAAGAGGAACTGTCCCAGGAGAAGCTGGGGCATTATATGGCGGAGATTATTGAGACGGCGAGGCAGGGAAAGGTGCCTTGGGCGGAGGAGAAGCTAAATGCGTTGTTGCATAGATACCCCTCCGACATACCTCTGAAGTTCAGTGCTATAGCGGCGCTTTCCTTTTTCGAGATGAATTCGGACCTGGGTGG
Organism: uncultured Lachnospiraceae bacterium; assembly: GCA_947176785.1. Lineage (GTDB taxonomy): Bacteria > Bacillota > Clostridia > Lachnospirales > Lachnospiraceae > Acetatifactor. Next base: position 2,129 of record CAMWSA010000587.1, on the reverse strand, counting down.
CAGCAAAGAGGAGGAGCTTGAAACAGGCGAGGAGGGCAGAAAAGGGTATCAAAGTATGGATAACAGCGAAGAGGGACATGGGGAAAAAAATCGGCGGCGCTGGATCAGGCAGAAAAAGGAGTTGGCCCGGGCCTTGCATGATGACGGGAACCCCGCTTTTTATCTTCCCTCTGTGTCCATGCTGGTGTCTCTGGCCCTGGCGGAGGGGGAACTGGAGGAGGCTGAGAGGCTGTTGAAAGAAAACCTGACCAGTCAGGCGGATTTCACCGCTCTCTGGGTGCAGCTATACCTGAAAAAGGGGGAGCGTGATCAGGCTTTGGGGACCCTGCAGAGGCAGGCATACAAGCTGGTGACGGATCTGCGCACCTGCCTTATGTACCTGATGAGGGAGGATATTGGATTGGAGCGGGACAGTGTGATTGAAATCTGCAGGATAACGGAGCAGATTGACAGCATGTTTTCCGTGGGAGGCAACATGGGTGCGGGACTTTCCGCAGAGGTATATCTGCGTCTGGGAGAGCAGGAGAAAGCGCTGGAGTATCTGGAACAGCTGGCGGACCGGATATCCGGGCAGATGGACCCTCCAAATCCGCTGGTCTTTGCCCCGGCCATCGCACCGGAGACAGAGAAGCTTAAGTGGAGTCGGGAGATGAAGCTGGCCATTCTGCAGGGACTGGAAAAGGATGCCTGTTTTGAACCCTTCCGCAGTCTGGAAAGGTTCCAGACGCTTGTGCAGAGGGTGGCGGAAAGTCTGAACAATTCCATGTGATACGCATATGTAGCAACTGGTTAAGGGCATAAAATACAGCACTCTCCCCAACACCGGCCAATGAAGGATATGGGAACATTGGCCGGTGCTGTATTTGTAACGGAAAAAAATGTAAAATTTTTCTTGCATATTTTCTTTATCAATGATATGGTATATATACATTCGCATATCGAACGTTCTAGGTGTGGTATCTTTTTCCCGGCTCCGCCGGGGATAAACGGGACATTTCGCCCCAGGTTTACCTTAAAACATGAATTGGCAGACGGGCAGGTTTACTCTATTGTTCCTGGCATTTTGGCGTTTTCTCTGTCTTACTGCAGTCGCTACGACAGGAAGGAGTCATCATGACCGAAAAAACACAAAACGTTTTTAACAGCATCCTGATCAATAATCCCAAGCTGCGGGACAGCAGCAGCAAAATCATTTTTGCTGACAATATACTCAGTTCGCAGTTTCTCCGCGATTATGCCGACATGGAGATTCTGCGCCATATACAGCCGGAGGATATTGAGGATGTGTCCGAGCGCTATGTTCCTCTCTACAGCACGGAGAGAAACAGTGATACCGTCAAACGTGTAGATATCTCCAAATACCTGCCGCCCCAGGACTGCGAGGGGACAAAGGCGCAGGATGGTTTGTCCCCCGTGGGTCCGCCCAAAGTAAGGCCATTGGAATTGCCCCTTTATATTATTTCACTGGTTGAACATAAGACGCAAGTAGAGTATAATGTGGTCATGCAGCTGCTTCGGTACATGGTTCATATTTGGGAGGATTATGAGAAAGAGATGGAAAAGATACATCCCGGCAGCAGTAAGCGGAAAGAGTTTCAGTATCCGCCGATCCTGCCCATCGTATACTATGAAGGCTCGGGCAGGTGGACGGCTTCCACAGATCTGGCAGACAGAATCCTCTGTGGAAAGCAGTTGGGCAAATACCTGCCCCATTTCCGGTACCAGCTGGTAACACTGCATGGTTTCAGCAACGAAGAACTGCTGGCAAAGGGTGATGAGATTTCGCTGGCAATGCTGATCAACAAGATTCAGACCTTCGAAGACATGTCAGCATTTACCGGCCTGCCTGAAGAACGGTTGGAGAGCATCCTGAGAGATACGCCGGAGTATTTGCTGGGAACTTTGGCCGATGTGCTGCGGGCATTGCTCTATCATATGAATTTGCCGGAGGACGAAGTGGAGGGCGCAGTCGCCAAGATAAAGGAGCGTAAAATGGGATTATTGTTTGAGAATGCAAAACTGGACATCCAGGAAGAGAGAAGAAAAGTGGAAATCGAGCGGCAGAAGGCAGAAGAAGCCCGGCAGGAGGCGGCGGCGGCCCAACGAAGGACGGCGGCAGCCCAGCAGGA
>CAMWSA010000586.1 GCA_947176785.1 uncultured Lachnospiraceae bacterium | reverse complement strand
TCATTTAAGTTACTGGAAGAAAGAAACATAAAACTTCTGTTGTGATGCCGGATCTTCTTGAGATACTTTCATTGCGTTAATAAAAGCGTTTTCTACATGAAACAGTGTTCCGTCCTTTGTTTCGGCCACATTAATCCCTGTTGCCGATTTCATTGTATTATTTGCTTCACCTAATATAGAAGATTGGAAGGCTATCGCTCTTTGCTCCGCATTCTCCATCTTTTCAAGTTCAGCCTGTTTCTTTTCTGTATCGATACCGCGCTTTTCATCCCGGTCTATTTCTCCCTTTAAAATAGCGATGCCGTCGCTGGTTTTGGCTATGATCGTTCCCAGGCGACCGGCCTGCTGTGCAGAGGAGTCTGCTGACAGCATGGCATGTATCTCTTTGTGGGATAGGCCGTTATCTGCAGCCACAGCCTTGTCCGCGGCAGCTGACTCTTTTTCTGTGATGCTCTCTTCGCTGGCTTCATCAACCTGCTTTTTCTCTGTATCTACGTTGTGTTCCCCATCTGGCTTCATTCCATCTCTCAATATAACAACACCATCGTTACTGCTAAATATAACGGTTCCCTGAGACTCTGCATTTTGTCCGTTGGTTGACAGATCCCTTTCGTCTGCTTTATCTAAGGAGAACTCTTTAGTTTGTACTTTGTCCTCCGGGTTCTCCTTTTTTGCCGGTTCCATGTCTTCCTGCAGCTCCGCCATCATGATTTCCCTTTTCTGTGACTTGCGAAGCTCTTCCTGATATTGTTTCAGTTCTGTATTGAGACTGGATAATTCTTTCTGAAGATTTTTCCGTTCATTGGTTTTTTCACTAACAGATAGTTCTTCCTTTGAAGATAACTTCTGCATCTGCTGCCGCACATTTGTGATCTCATTTTGAATGCGCTTGCTTTGGGGTTCTGACGGACTTGCTGTAGTCATCCGCATACCGGACATACTGCTAATTGATGTTACGCTGCCAATTCCCATAGAATTATCTCCTTCCCTATTCAAGAATGCTTTCAGACAACATATCTGTTAACTGTATATTTTCTCTTTGTTTCTGTATTTATCTATATTTTACCATTCCTTATAGGTAGGATGCAAGACTATTTTGCAGAATTTTCTGCGCCGTTTGGTGTATCGAGTCCCAAAACAGCTTTCACAGATCCGCCCAGATCACAAGCAGGGAAGCTGTGACCTGTTTGGTCATCGTTGACACGGCAGCAGTGCCAGTGTCCAAGGCAATCGCCATTTACCACTCCTTCTTAAGTTCCATATTCCAGTCCAGGGCAAAGGGGCCGTTGGACTGGGATTCCATGCTGCTAACCAACTCTGCGCGTTCTGCGGCGCTGCTTCCCGAATCGTCCAGGGACTCCTCTGCCCAATAAGAATAGCCATAGAGGTAACTTTTATTAAAGTCTTCCCAGGAGTCAAAAAGCTCCTGCGACTTTTCTGCCGCCTCCAGTATCTTGTCCATAGCCTCCTCATAGGTGCAGTAGCCGGATGCATAGCCAAAGCCCATGATGGTCCCGACCCGGCTTAAATCCCAGGCGGCGATGGCTCCGTCTCCATATGCGGACCGAGCGTCATAAGCCGCAAGCAGGCTGATATATGTCCCCTCATCCAGGTTCTGTTCCTTCAGCCCGGCGTCAAAGGCATCGCGGTCCGTCTCGTCAGTCCAGCCGAAATCCCCCAGAAACTCCAAAGCATTCTGATTGTGGCCCTCATTTATCAGCCAATCCGCCGTTTCTATCAGATCAGCGGCATTCTCTATGTCCCAGCTGTCAGACAGGCTCTGCCGTGCCTGGGATGCCAGGGCCTCAAGCTGGCTCTCGTCCGCGCCCATATCCTCCAGCATCTTAAAGGTTTCCCGGAGACTGGCTCCATTCACGGAATCCAGAATCGCTGTCATGCCATTGATAAAGTCCCTGGTTCCTCCCTGGCCTGACGCCGCTTCCAGAATCTCCAGAGACATGATTTGCCTGGCATCCTCCACGTCATCATCATTTCCCATGATAAACACCGAAAAATAGCAGTCTGCAGACTCCACATAATATCCGTAAGCCTGTCCCCTGCTCACGCCGACCTTGGCCACGCCCTTCCTGGCCAGGCACTGTACGGCACCTTCAGCGGAGGGGGCGTCCGTATCCTCCCAACTCACTGTCACACCGGAACCTTCTAAAATCATATCTGTTATATAATCCGCATAATCCTCCAGACTTTCCAGGTCGCCGGGATTTCCCGGAACACTTGACTTGGAGCTTCCCAGAGATATACCGGAAAATCCTGTCCGGTCAGATCCGCCCTCCAATGACATCATGGAGGAACCTGCCTGAAGCTGCATGTCTGTCTGGGTAAGTCCCTCAAGCAGAATAACCTTGTAAGTGCCGTCTGAGGAAACATACTCCTGCGAAGCCGGAAGCGGCTCCGTATCAGGTGATTCCTCCTGAGTTGTGTTCTCCGCAGTGCTGCCGGATGCCATATCTGTCTCTTCTCTTAAACCTCCGGGAGCTCCGCAGGCAGTAAGCATCAGCCCAATGGCCGCCGCCAACAAAGATGCTCTTTTTTTCTTCATAATCCTCTTACTCCTTTTTTTATTTGTGTTTGCCAGGCGATTGCGAAACTTCCTTTCAGGCTACAGGGATTGGGCAATATATACAAAAT
>CAMWSA010000585.1 GCA_947176785.1 uncultured Lachnospiraceae bacterium | reverse complement strand
ACGAAAAATATATTCTACTGTTTCTTCCTTTTCCGCAAAATAACCACTTGAAAGAAAATCTATACTTTCCATAGCCAGCATACTTAAATCTCTGGTACAGAAGAAGATCACTCCCAAAAAGAATGTAAATTCCTTATCCATATCCAAAAATTTGGAAGCTGCCACTAAAAGGATAAGCACAATTATCATGCACAACCAACCGTAAACAAATGCTGCCATGCCGATAAAGTACAAAACCGTATAAATCAAAAAAACCATTAAAACCTTTTTAATCCTGCTTTTCCTCTGTTCTTTTTTCTCCGTCATAAACGGATAGAAAAAAACTGTCATGCAGACCGCATACATAAATATTTCAATTCCTGCCACTATATTCATAAACAAGCTAAAATCCGCTTCACTCAATGTCTGTCCCTCCTACTGCATAAAGCGCAGATATGCCTTTACAAAGTCCTCATACTTATATTTGGAAAGGGGCAGCTTATCCCCGTTTGTAAGCATGATTTCTGTCCTGCTGTATTCGTCCACACAGGAGAGGTTGACAAGATAGCCTTTGTGTATGCGGCAGAATTGCCCCTGCAATTCTTCTTCAAGCTCCCCGATTTTTGCATAATATTCCAGTTCCCCGTCTTTGGTATAAAGCACTACCTTGTGTTTCCGGCTTTCCATGTAATAAATATGGTCTAACGGTATGGCTTTGTTTGCCCCGGCGTACTGGATAAGCAGGGTTTTCTTTTTCTGCTCCGTTTCGGATAAAACCTTATCCTGCGCCCGGCTGAAAACCTCCGCAAATTTCTGTTCATTCACAGGCTTTACCAGATACCCCAACGCTTCCACTTCAAAAGCGTCATAGACATACTTTTCATAGCCCGTAACAAAAATGATTACGGGCTGTTTTATCTGCTCCATGCCCCTAATCTGTCTTGCCATTCCCATGCCATTTATGGCGTTGCCGTCCATGCCGGATGCAGAACCCTCTAACTCTATATCCAAGAACAGTAAATCATGCCCCATGCTGCTTGACAGGTATTCATCAGCAGAAGCATACTCCGTAATTTCACATTCCGCTTTCTGCCCTCTGATAAGCGAAGCAAGGTAGCTTCTTATGTTCTTTTCATCATCACATATTGCAACCTTTATCATATGCCCTCCTTTGGCTCTCACATAAAATATCGGAAAATATGAAATTTTGTCTAATGCCGATTGCACGAAAACACGTTTTGACAGCACAACTGGACAGAAAATCAAATAATGTGTCTTGCCATGGTATTATTCTCCCCAAAATACATCATGGAAATGTGCATAATTGCCTATTACGCCGGAGTCCCACTCATTCATTCTATCTTTTTATCAAAAAAAAGCGTAATAAGAAAAGCTCTGCATTATACAGAGCCTTTCTAATTGTCGATCGACCACTAATTACTGTGCTTTTCCTCACAGAAACGATATTACAAATATATCTCCGCTATTTTCGCAAAATCAGCTTTTCTCACGATAAGTTCCGACTGTTTTTCTTCGGGCAGGCTCTCAAATACACCCTTGTAGCCTTTTTCTAATAATGGAGTGCCTTTTACCATTAGGTACAGCTTTGTATTCAGCCATTCCTCCCATAAGTTCTCAAACAATGCCACACTGTCATTAAAGGTTATGGCATCTTCAAAGCCATGCGGCGGCTTGTAATATTTCAGCACAACAAAGCCATATCTCCCCGCATCAACTACCAAAATATCCTCCATCTCATACAGCTCCGCAAACGCATCAGCTACCTTCTGACACTTTGCACGTTCTTCCTCTGTGATATAAATTTGCTTTTCCATATTGCTTTACCTCGATTCTCATAGAATTTTATCACTTTTATGTTACAAGGGCTATCTACATACACCAGATTTTTTACTTTGCTTATTTTCCCATTTTTCACTTTATTCACAATTCACACCTGTTACCGCTGTTGTAAAAAATGCCATGTTTCTACCTCTTTCTTTCTCAAAAATAGTTTTTGTCTGGTTTCCGAAAGAGTTTTTCGTGTAAAATGCCCTGCCTTATGGTAAAATAAAGACAGGGCAATCCTTTAGGAAGAACCCTGCGGGCATCCGGCACATTCAGTTTGGCGATTGGCTGTGCCGGGCGCTTTGTTTTTGTTCTTTCCCAAGTACATTCAAAACTCCGTTCCACTTCTGGACTTTTTGTCCAAAAGTTTTGTAGCTGGTTGACGGGTTCCATATTCAGTTTTTCAATATTCAGTTGTCATGCTTCAATCACGCCTGCATCCTCCACCTCATCAACGGTGTCATTGTCCCTGACTTTCGCTTTGCACAGGTTCTTTACATATTTTTCGATGTCTAAGGCGTTCTTGTCATCAAAATCGGACAGAAGGCGGTACTGTTTATGCTTCGTAATATCAAACTTATTGGAGAAGAAAGGTCTTACCCCTCTAAGCTGCATGATGCACTTCCCTCCATCCATGACTGCAATCTCATCTTGGCTCATAAGCTCTTTGCCACATTGTCAAGTGGTGAATTCAAATTTTCAAATTCCTTGAGTTTTAAATCTGGTTATACATGACAATCTATACTATATCTTGCGGATTTTTTGATAATATGATAAAATAAACACAAGAATTAGTATTTTAAAATAATATTATAAGGGGTTATTA
>CAMWSA010000584.1 GCA_947176785.1 uncultured Lachnospiraceae bacterium | reverse complement strand
AAGCTGCGGCCTGGAGGAACGCGCTCCCATGTGCGGCGTGCCCTACCATGCGGTGGAAAACTATCTGAGCAAGCTGGTGGCAAAGGGCTACAAGGTGGCGATCTGCGAGCAGGTTGAAGACCCCAGGCAGGCAAAGGGGCTGGTAAAGCGGGAGGTGGTGAGGATTGTCACCCCGGGCACGAACCTGAATATGCAGTCGCTGGAGGAAGGCAAAAACAATTATCTGATGTGCGTTGCTTTTACCCCGGCGGGCATTGGCCTGGCGGCAGCGGATGTGACCACCGGCGATTTCTATATGACGGAGGTGGAGGATCTGCGGCGGCTCATGGATGAACTGATGAAATACGAGCCCTCGGAGATTATCTGCAATGATGCCCTTCTGGTCAGCGGCATGGATATCGGGGATCTGCGGGGGCGGCTGCGCATTGCGGTCAATGCCGTGGATGCCCATTATTTTGACGACCAGACCTGTGTGCAGGGCATTCTGCGGCATTTTAAAGTAAAAAGCCTGATTGGCCTGGGACTGGAGGACTTTCCCATCGGCACCACTGCTGCGGGGACTCTGCTGCACTATCTTTATGACACGCAGAAAACGGATCTGGGCCATATCGCCCACATCCACACCTATCTGACCAGCAAGTTCATGCTGCTGGATTCCTCTACCAGGCGCAACCTGGAACTGGCGGAAACCCTGCGGGAAAAACAGAAAAGGGGGTCTCTTCTGTGGGTGCTGGACAAGACCAGGACGGCCATGGGTGCCCGCACTCTGCGCAGTTATCTGGAACAGCCACTGATCGAAAAGGCGGAGATGGAAAAGCGGCTGGACGCCATCGAAGAATTGAACAGGGATGCGGTATCCAGAGATGAACTGCGGGAATATTTAAACCCCATCTATGACCTGGAGCGCCTGTTGGGCAAGGTGACTTACAAGACCGCCAACCCTCGGGATCTGCTGGCTTTCCGCAACTCTCTGGAAATGCTGCCTCCGATCCGGAAGGTGCTGACCGGCTTTCGGAAAGAATTGCTGGCTGATATCGCCGGGGATCTGGATTGTCTGGAGGATCTGTATACCCTGATTGACAGCGCCATTGAGGAGGAGCCGCCCGTCACCATCCGGGAGGGCGGCATCATCAGGGACGGCTATGACGAGACCATCGACATGCTGCGCAGCGCCAAGAGGGACGGTAAGATGTGGCTGGCCCAGCTGGAGGAGCAGGACCGGGAGCGCACAGGCATCAAGAATTTAAAGATCAAATACAACAAAGTCTTCGGCTATTATTTTGAGGTGACTAATTCCTTTAAGAATCTGGTGCCGGAAGACTATGTGCGCAAGCAGACACTTGCCAATGCGGAGCGGTATACCACCCCACGGCTGAAAGAGCTGGAGGATACCATACTGAATGCGGAGGACAAGCTGTCGGCCCTGGAGTACGATGTGTTCTGCCGGATCAGGGATACCATTGCCGGGGAGGTAGAGCGGATACAGAGAACCGCCAAGGCGGTGGCAGGGCTGGACGTGTTTGCGTCCCTGGCCTATGTGGCGGAGAGAAACCATTATGTGCGCCCGGCCCTGAACGAAAAGGGTGTCATAGATATAAGGGACGGCAGACATCCTGTGGTGGAGCAGATGATAGACCATGAAATGTTCATTTCCAACGACACACTGCTGGATAATGGCAGTCATTGTATCTCCGTGATCACCGGCCCCAACATGGCCGGGAAATCCACCTATATGCGCCAGACGGCGCTGATCGTGCTGATGGCTCAGATGGGCTGCTTTGTGCCGGCGGGCAGTGCCAACATCGGCATTGTGGACCGGATTTTTACCCGTGTGGGGGCTTCGGACGACCTGGCCAGCGGACAGTCCACTTTCATGGTGGAGATGAACGAGGTTGCCAATATTCTCAGAAATGCCACGGCGAACAGCCTGCTGATTCTGGACGAGATCGGCAGGGGCACTTCTACCTTTGACGGGTTGAGCATCGCCTGGGCGGTCATAGAACATATCAGCAACAAAAAGCTCCTGGGTGCCAAGACGCTTTTTGCCACCCACTACCATGAACTGACGGAGCTGGAGGGCAAGATCAGCAATGTGAACAACTACTGCATTGCCGTCAAGGAGTGCGGGGACGATATCGTGTTCCTGCGCAAAATCATCAAGGGCGGGGCGGACCGCAGCTACGGCATCCAGGTGGCCAAGCTGGCGGGAGTGCCGGACATGGTGATCGACCGGGCCAAGGAGATCGCCGGGCAGCTGTCGGACAATGATATCACAGAAAAGGTGCAGAGCATTGCCGTGGACCACAAGGGAGAGGGGAAAGCCAGAAAAGCCCCCCGGTATGACGAAGTGGATCTGGCCCAGATATCCCTATTCGATACAGTGTCCGACGAGGATGTGGTGAAAGAACTGACAGAGCTTGATATCACGGTGATGACGCCCTTGGATGCCATGAATACCCTGTACCGGCTGCAGAATAAGCTGAAAAATCGGTATAAGGGATATTAAAGATACATATTGGCAAACGCTTAGATTTTACGTTTGATCTTGTTTAATACGGGCTGGGAGGAGAAGAGAGATGAACCCGATAAAGGTACTGGACGCGGAGACCATAGACAGGATCGCCGCCGGGGAGGTGGTGGAACGCCCCTCCAGCG
>CAMWSA010000583.1 GCA_947176785.1 uncultured Lachnospiraceae bacterium | reverse complement strand
TATGATGGAAAGGCTTCTGGCAGCCATTGGGAGGGCGGATCTGACCATGGTGCCGATGCTGGTTGGAGCGGTGGTAAATATTATTCTGGACCCGGTGATGATCTTCGGGTGGTTCGGGTTTCCGGCCATGGGCATTACCGGAGCAGGGATTGCAACCGTGACAGCTCAGGCGGTGGCGGCAGTGGTTGGATTGCTTTTGAACCTGCGCTTTAACCATGAGGTACACATCAGTGGAAGGGCGTTTGTACCGAATATGACAGTTGTGGGTGAGATTGTAAAGATTGGGATTCCGGTAGCTTTAAGCAACTGCCTGGTTGCGGTAATCGCTTTGGGGATGAACAGTATCCTTATGGGGCTTTCGCCGCTGGCTCCGGGAATCTATGTGATCTACATCCGTCTGCAGAGCTTTGTCATTATGCCGTCCAGTGGCATGAGCAGCGCGGGGATTTCGATTATCGCATACAATTATGGCGCAAAAGAGAAAAAACGTATCATGGAGACTTTATGGAAAAGCCTGCGTGTGAACGCTGTCATAGCAGCAGCCGGAATCCTGGTTTTCCTTGCATTCCCGGCACAGCTGCTCGCCATGTTCAATGCATCAGGCGACATGATGGAGATGGGGATCACGGCCCTCCGGTTTATTGCCGCGGCTCTGCTGCTTACCACGACCACGCAGATCTTATCCGGTTTCCTGCAGGCTATGGGGCAGGGGACGGCAAGCTTTCTTGTTTCCGTTTCCCAGGCGGTATTCCTGCTGCTTTTTGCATGGATATTTGCACAGACCGGAAGCACTACGCTGGTCTGGCTGGCGTTCCCGGCTATGGAGATCATCCGCTTTGCGATTGCGGCAGTTATGGTCAGATGGACTTATCAGGGAAAAATCGTAAAACTCCAGACTGCCCAAGTGGGATAAAGGGACCGGAGGGCAGCGTAACAGACCATCCTCCGCAGGTATGGTTATGGATTATGATATTTCAGTAAAGAAAGGTGGATAAAAATGGAAAAGACAAGAAAACTTGGACAGACAGATATTGAAATTACAGCAATCGGGTACGGATGTATGGGACAGACCCATGCCTACGGGGTTGTGGAGGCAGAGGAAGACATGGTAGCGCTTATGCGGTACGCCCATGAGGTGGGATATACCTTTTTTGACACTGCGCCGATCTACGGAGAGGCAAATGAGCAGTATCTGGGCAAAGCGGTGGCGCCTTTCCGAAAAGCGGCGGTGGTTGCCACAAAGTTCGGCATTGTGGACGACTCTTTCTTTACGGGAAATGAGGACGCCTTAAACAGCAGCCGTGATTCCATCAGGCAGCAGGTGGACGCTTCCCTGAAACGGCTTGGGACAGATTATATCGATCTGTATTACCAGCACCGCATCGATCCGAAGACAGCGCCGGAGGAAGTGGCGGAAACCATGGCGGAGCTGATAAAAGCGGGAAAGATCCGGGCATGGGGCGTTTCCTTTGCGCCGGAAGAATATATCCGGAGGGCTCATGCGGTATGCAAAATATCTGCCATCGAAAATATGTATTCCTTTGTGGCGAGGCAGGATGAGGGAACGTATTTCCCGCTCTGTGAAGAACTGGGGATCACCTATGTGTCGGCCTGCCCTCTGGCAAAAGGGTATCTCAGTAACCGCTACACTGCCGGGACAAAATACCGGGAAGGCGACTGGAGGGCAAGGATGAACCTGTTCCGGAAAGAGGGAATGGACGCAAACCTGGACCTGATGGATCTGATCACGGAATTTGCCGGAAGGAAACAGGCAACCCCGGCACAGATTGCCCTTGCGTGGGAGATCACAAAGAAACCGTATCTGGTGCCGATCCCGGGTACAACGAAAAAAGAGCGGGTAAAGGAAAACTTTGATGCGGTAAATGTGGAGCTGTCACCGGCGGAAATGCAGGAGATTGAAGAAGCCCTGTCCCATATGGATATTGTGGGCATGGGATGAGGCTGATACCTAAGGAAGACGGAATCCACCGGGCGAGAAAGCATCATGCGCAGCTTGCATGGGATTTTATGAAACAGTTCCGCCGAAATGAACAGGGAATGATAGAACAAATAAAATAGCGGAGGCACATGATAATGAAAAAAATTTTTACAGTTATGCTCGCTCTGGCCCTTTGTTTTTCTGTGAGCGCCTGTGGGCGGACAGATCATGGCCGGTCGGAAGAACAGACGGAAAGTCTGGCAAATGAGATGCAGCAGGACGGCATGGCAAATGAATCGGAAGGAAGTGCGGAGGAACCGGCGCCGGGGACAGATGATGACGAAACACAGACGCAGGAGGACGATGAACAGAAGGACGACACGCAGAAGGAACAGCAGGATGGAGGAGATGCCACGGAGGAAGAACAGCCGGCGGGCGAGGGTTCCAAAGGGCAGGCATTTGATCTTGAGGCAGGGACTGTCATGCTGAACAGCGGCTATGAAATGCCTGTACTCGGCATTGGGACCTTCCGTTTGTCCCAGAGCGAGGCGGAGGATTCCGTGTACTGGGCGCTCCGGGATGGTTACCGCCTGATCGACACGGCAAGGATTTATGGGAATGAGGAAGGTGTTGGCAGGGGAATCCGGAGGGCGATTGAGGAAGGGTTCGTAACAAGAGAAGAAATTTTTGTCACCACCAAGATGTGGACGGATGATTATG
>CAMWSA010000582.1 GCA_947176785.1 uncultured Lachnospiraceae bacterium | reverse complement strand
GAGGTGGGGGAACTTGAGACAGGGAGAGCAAGGGTGGTGTTCCAGGGGGCGGAGGGAGCCTATTCCCAGGCGGCCATGACAAAGTACTTTGGAGAGCAGATACAGAGCCTCCATGTGGATACGTTTCGGGATGCCATGAGCGCCATAGACGAGGGAAGCGCCGATTTCGCGGTGCTGCCCATTGAGAACAGCACCGCGGGCGTTGTCAGCGAGATCTACGACCTGCTGGTGGAGTTTGAGAATTATATTGTGGGAGAGCAGATTATACAGATCAACCATTGCCTGCTGGGGGTGCCGGGGGCGAAGCTGGAGGATATTCGGACCGTGTACAGCCACCCCCAGTCCCTGATGCAGAGCAGCCGCTTCCTGGCGGGGCACGACTGGCGGCAGATCAGTATGCAGAACAATGCCTTCGCCGCCAAGAAGGTGGCGGATGAGAAGGACAGCTCCCAGGCCGCCATTGCCGGCGAACATGCGGCCAAGGTGTATGGGCTTACAGTGCTGCGGCAGGGCGTGAACCAGGAAAAGGACAATTCCACCCGGTTTATCATCGTGACCAACCAGAAGATTTTCAGGAAGGATGCGGGCAAGGTCAGCATCTGCTTTGAACTGCCCCACCAGAGCGGCTCGCTGTACCATATGCTGTCCCATTTTATTTATAATAATCTGAACCTGTGCAAGATCGAGAGCAGGCCCATTGAGGACCGCAGCTGGGAGTACCGGTTCTTCATTGATTTTGAGGGGAATCTGGCGGACAGCGCCGTGAAGAATGCGCTGCGGGGGCTGCGGGAGGAGGCCAGGAATATGAAAATTCTGGGGAACTATTAATATCCCTTCAGGACTGCGTCGTTGTGTTGAAAGCAGCCTGCCATGAAGCGGCTTGAAATTTATATAAACAGCGGGGGATTATCAAGATTATCAGGAGAAAATTATGAGGGAACAGGAATTAATCGTTTATCGGAAGCTGGATGGGGAGAAGCTTCTCTATGATGTAACCTGGCTTATGGAGCATTACGATGACGCATATTATAACCGGGAGGATTTGGCGGCGCTTCTGTACCAGTGTATCCACGGGCTCATTGACCAGGCGGGCAATTACGGCTTTCACGGCAACCTGTGGCACTGCTATCTGGCCAATCTGCTGGTGAACAACGAGAACAGCTACAGCTGCGGCTGTGAGATCCGGGGGGCCATAGAGGGTACCATCAACCAGGCCGCTCTGCATGATATCGGGATTTTTAAAGAATTCTATGATTATGATTTTACTCCCATGACGGAGACGCTGCAGGTTCCCGAGTGGGCGCTGGTGGAGGCGTATGTCAGCAGCAGTCAGGAGAGCAAGGTCTATAATTCCCGGATTTGCGCCCGGATCTGTGAACTGGCGGAGCGTTTTTGCCGGGATGACACGGCCCGGGAGATGAAGGATACCCTGACCCGGTTTTACAAGGAGTACGGAGTGGGCAAATTTGGCCTGCACAAGTCTTTCAGGATCTGCCATGACCAGCAGGGCCATGTGGAGATCCGCCCCATCCTGAACATTGCCCATGTGCATCTGGACGATCTGGTGGGTTATGAGATTCCCAAACAGAAGCTGGTGGCCAATACAGAAGCCTTTGTGTCGGGACGCAGGGCCAACAACTGTCTGCTTTTCGGCGATGCGGGCACGGGTAAATCCTCCAGCATCAAGGCTATTGCCAACGCCTACTATGACCGGGGGCTGCGGATCATTGAGATTTACAGGCATCAGTTCCAGGACCTGCAGGAGTGCATCAGCCAGATCAAGAACCGGAACTATAAATTTATCATTTATATGGACGATCTGAGCTTTGAGGAGCATGAGACGGAGTATAAATATCTGAAGGCTGTCATCGAGGGCGGTCTGGAGAAAAAGCCGGACAATATCCTGATCTACGCCACCTCCAACCGGCGGCACCTGATCCGGGAGAATTTCAGCGACAAAGAGGAGATCCGGCAGGACATGCATACCAGCGACACCGTACAGGAGAAGCTGTCCCTGGTGTACCGCTTTGGTGTGACGATCTATTTTGGCTCTCCCGATCCCAAAGAGTTCCGGAACATTGTCACCGAACTGGCCCGGCGTCATGGGGTGGCGATGGACCGGCAGCAGCTGCTGGCCGAGGCAGGCAAATGGGAACTGGCCCACAGCGGTCTGTCCGGCAGAAGCGCCCAGCAGTTTATTGACTATATTTTGGGAATGCAAGCATAATAGTGGGGAGATGGCAAAGCATAGGGGGCAATTGCGGAAATCTTACCGCAAGTGACGTGGCTGGTCAATATATACAAAAACGGGCTTGGAAGTAAATTTGTTCCACAAATTTGCTTCATGCAGCGGCAAGTCGCCCTTATTTTGTATATATTGCCCATCCACTGTTCCCGGAAGGAGAGTTTCGTAATCTCCTGGTGTGAGAAGTACTTCCAGCCACTCACAGCAGAGGCTCTTTCGTGGAGAAGTACTGAGTCTCACACAGGAGAATGCCCAAAATATAGGCATTCTCCGCACAGATTTGAGATTCCGCAGAGCGGAATCATGGCGGTTAGTGTGTATATAATAGGTAATTGCGAAACTCTTACCGCAAGTGACGGAATCGGTCAATATATACAAAAACGGGCTTGGAAGCAAATTTGTTTCACAAATTAGCTT
>CAMWSA010000581.1 GCA_947176785.1 uncultured Lachnospiraceae bacterium | reverse complement strand
TAGGGGGACACTATGTGGAGCGACGCCTTTTTACCAATCTGTAAACAGGATATGATAGACCGACAGATCGAGCAGCTGGACTTTGTCTATGTGATCGGGGATGCCTATGTGGATCATCCCTCCTTCGGACATGCCATCATCAGCAGGGTATTGGAGGCCCATGGCTATACGGTAGGCATCATCTCCCAGCCGGACTGGAGGGATGAGGCAAGCATACGGATTCTTGGCAGGCCCCGGCTGGCATTTTTGATTTCCGGCGGCAACATGGACAGCTGTGTAAACCATTATTCCGTGTCAAAAAAAAGGCGCGGTACCGATGCCTATACCCCCGGCGGAGTCATGGGAAAGAGACCGGATCATGCAACGGTGGTCTACGGCAATCTGATCCGAAAAAGTTACCGGGATGTGCCCATCATTATCGGCGGAATCGAGGCCAGCCTGCGGCGCATGGCCCACTATGATTACTGGACGGACAGCTTTAAGCGCTCCATCCTGCTTGACAGCCAGGCGGATCTGATCTCCTACGGCATGGGCGAGAAATCCATCGTGGAAATTGCGGATGCGCTGGACAGCGGCATTGCCGTGGGGGATATTACTTTTATTTCCGGAACCGTGTACAAGACCAAAGAAATCAGCGGGCTTACGGATGCCATTGTGCTTCCCTCCTATGAGGAGATGAAAGCGGATAAGGCCGCCTATGCCCGCAGCTTTGGCATTCAATACCGGAACACGGACTTTATTAATGGGAGGATACTGGCGGAACCCTATCCGGGCGGAAGCTATGTGGTGCAGAATCCGCCCCAGCCGCCTTTGTCCACTCAGGAGATGGATGATGTGTATGCACTGCCCTATGCCCGCACCTATCATCCCTCCTACGAGAAGGCAGGGGGAGTACCGGCGATTGCGGAGATCAGGTTCTCCCTGATCAGCAACCGGGGATGTTTTGGCGGATGCAGCTTCTGCGCCCTCACCTTCCACCAGGGCAGGACAGTGCAGGTCAGAAGCCATGAATCCATTATAGAGGAGGCAAAGCTGCTGATCCGGGACCCGGAATTCAAGGGCTATATCCATGATGTGGGCGGGCCCACTGCCAATTTCCGGCATCCCTCCTGCCAGAAGCAATTAACCCGTGGAGTCTGTAAAAACCGGCAATGTCTGTTTCCTAAACCCTGTGCCAACCTTCAGGCGGATCACAGTGACTATCTGGAGCTGCTGAGAAAGCTCCGAAATTTAGAGGGCGTGAAAAAGGTCTTTGTGCGCTCGGGTATCCGCTTTGATTATCTTCTGGCAGATGCGGATGATACCTTTTTCCGGGAATTGGTAGAACACCATGTCAGCGGCCAGCTGAAGGTGGCTCCGGAGCATATTTCCGACGCGGTGCTGCGGCGGATGGGGAAGCCGGAGAATGCCGTGTATGAACGCTTCGCTGCCAAATATAAGAAGCTGAATAAAGAACTGGGAAAGAACCAGTTCCTGGTGCCCTACCTGATGTCCTCCCATCCGGGGTCCACTTTGAAGGAGGCCATAGAACTGGCGGAGTACCTGCGGGACATAGGATATATGCCGGAGCAGGTGCAGGACTTTTACCCCACCCCCTCCACCATATCCACGGTTATGTATTACACAGGGCTGGACCCCACGGATTTGGAACTTGCAGAGGCCCAGGCCCGGGAGCTAAAGTCGGTGTATGTATGCCGCAATCCCCATGAAAAAGCCATGCAGCGGGCACTGATTCAATACCGTAACCCCAAAAATTATGACCTGGTCTGCGAGGCATTGACCCTGGCAGGGCGCAGGGATCTGATCGGCTATGACAAAAAATGTCTGATCCGTCCCAGAAGGGTCGGGCAGGAAGACGGCCGCAGCCATATAGTCCAAGGCGGGCCGGGCAAAGCCGTGGCGCGGAAAACGGACAGGGAAAAAACGAAAGCTGCGGCCAAAGCGGCAGGGAAGGGTTACGGCAAGGCCGGGCGGGACGCTGCGGCCAAAGCGGTGGTGAGAACTTCTGGCAATGCGGCACAGGAGAGGGACAGGGCTTCCAGGGAAAACGGAAAAAAGAGGACAATCCGCAATATTCATAAGAAGAAGGGCGGATAAGGTCAATGCAGTATCGCAAGCCCGGCTTGCGATATAGTATGGAAGGCTTTTTGACCATTGCAGCATATGTATAAGATATGGTAACGGAAAGGAAAACAGATTATGGCAAAAAATATAGTAATTATCACCGGGGCATCCTCCGGCATAGGCATGGAGTTCGCATTGCAGATTGACGCCCATCTGCGCAAGACCGATGAGATCTGGCTGATTGCCAGAAACAGGCAGAAACTGAAAACCCTGACTGCCCAGATGCGCAATAATATCAGGGTATTGTCCATGGACATCACCGTGGAGGCCCAGATCGACAGGCTCAGGGATATGCTGCGGGAGGAACGGTGCAGGATCAGGATGCTGGTCAACAGTGCCGGTTACGGTATCATTGGCGATGTGGCAGAGTTAAAGCTTGAGGAGCAGACCGGCATGGTGCGGCTGAACTGTGAGGCCCTCACCGCCGTCACCCGCTGCTGCCTGCCCTATATGAGCAGGGGGAGCCGCATCCTCCAGATGGCTTCCAGCGCCTCCTTCGTGGCCCAGCCGGGCTTTGCGGTCTATGCGGCCTCCAAGGCTTATGT
>CAMWSA010000580.1 GCA_947176785.1 uncultured Lachnospiraceae bacterium | reverse complement strand
GGGTCATACCTCCATATGACCCGCTCTTTTCCGATTCTTTTTGACAACTCCTGAAAGCTGGGGATCAGCTTTTGCCTTTTATCCGGAAGGTTCGGCTCAATATCCCTGCCATACCCGGTGAGTGTGAATTGGAAATAATAAGTATAATTCCGTAGTTCCTCCAGATATTTCATCATGCCCGCCGGGTTTTTGGTCCAGAACACGATGCAGTCCACCACCCGGGGCGACAAATCAATCCTGCTGACCTGGTGGGGGTTCATGGGGTTGCGTACGCAGCAATACCCCTCCCTGAGCCTGCCCGTAAACCACTCGGCATAATAGTTTGGTATGTCTGTCCTTCTGCTTGCGCTCAAAATCATGGCTGTCCCTCCTTGCGCCGTGTTTAAAAATCCCTGTGTACAATGATCTGACAGCAGGAACCGTTGGCTGTAGGTTTCCGGACCAGTATACCACTTTTTGTCAGAACCCGCATCTCTTTTATATCCAACACCCATCTGCCCGCTTCAGCGGGCAACCAAAGCAAGCTGGTGAAAACCCCTCTTCGCCCTTCTCCCACCGGTATTCTCTGACTGAACCATGCTTCAGAAGCCCCTGTAACTGTTTTCTGACACAGCCCGGCCGGCTCCCTTTTCCCGTGCCCCATACATGCCTTCCGGCCTTCACAACGGCAGATAGGCGCTCATGTCCTACCCCGGAAGCTCCTTAAACAGATTCTTTGCGCCCAGGGCGATAGCCAGCGACACCACCCCCGCAAACAACATCACCAGAAACTCCCAGCCCCTGCAGATTTCAAACAGGGCACCGTACAGGGCATTGCCCAAGGGCTGGGCGCACATGGACACCGTAAGCATGACGGCAATCACCTTTCCCACCAGGTTCGGGGGTGTCTGTGTCTGGACGAAGGACATGACCTGCACAGAAAACACCGTTGAAAAGACCATGATGAAAAAGCAGCACGCCGCCATAATCATGTAGACCGTCAGCACCGAAGAACAAACCATTCCCGCGATTCCCATGGGAAACACACAGCCCGCGCAGACTATGAGAAGGGTGCCTGATCTCTTCATGTTCAGTTTTCCGGCAAAAACCCCTGCACCGATACCGCCGGCCAGCCCTCCGGCCGCCAGCGCCCCCTGGGCAAAGCCATACAGTCTGTTGGCCAGGGCTTCCTCCAGCTTAAGCACCTCCGTGACCATATAGGGCAGACCCACGATAATCATGGCGGACAGGAACAGATTGATTCCGCAGACTACCAACAGTGTCTTCCAAATAAGCGGCTTTTCCTTCCGGATAAATCGGAAGCTCTCCGCAAAATCCCCTTTCACCGTCCTCCATATGCCGCCGCCAAAGTCCTGTTTTGCGGAGGGTATCCTGATAAAAAGCTCCATGACCGCCGACAGAAAGAAACAGGCGACACAGACCCACAGCACCGGCTTAAGCCCATAGGCGCTGTACACAAGGCCCCCCAGGACAGGCCCCAGCAGAGAGGCGAAGGAGCTGATGGAGTTAATGACGGAATTGGCCTCCATAAACCGGCCCGGGCTTACCAGCGCAGGGATGCTGGCCTGCACGGAAGGCTGGTACGCGCCCGCGATCCCGTACAGAAGCATCATGGTAACAGCCATCAGTATAACCAGGTTCCCCCTGCCCATCAGCAGGGAGAAGGCCGTGATGACCGCTGCCGTGAAAAAGTCCAGCACCACCATAATATTCCTCTTATTTACCCTGTCCGCCACGATGCCTCCCACCGGGGACAGCAGAATGGCCGGAATGAAAGCACAGGCTGTCACCGCCCCGTACAGCGCGGAGGAACCCGTCTGATTTAACAGATAAAGGGGCAGCGCGAACCGCACCGTGGCATTGCCAAACAGTGAGATGATCTGACCCATGACCACCAGTGTAAAATCCTTTGAAAAAAGCTTCTTCTCCACTCCTCAGACCTCCATTTCTTCAATCCCATTTGTCAGCATGTGACGCGTCAGGCCCGCCGCCAACCCCAGCAGCGCCGCCGTCAAAAGCATTGCCCCTACTATGCTCTCCGGCCGGCTCGCAATCAGATTGGGCACAAAACAAACCATAATCACGGAGCCTACGATGGTCACCGTCGCGGATCTCTTTTTCCAGCCCACAGCAGTGGCAATCATGCCGATTTCCGCCGCCAGCACGCCGGCCAGAATACTGGTGAGCGGTACCGTGGCCGCAAAATGTCCCCCGCCTCCCTGGGGCGTGATCCCGAAAACGTGCGCCGTGAGAACCATAATCCCCATGGACAGCACATTGCTGGCAAAGGCAGCGGCCATGGTCGCACCCGCCACCATCCTGCTTTTCACACCCAGGATTTTTCCCCGGCTCACAGGATAGGTAAACAAAATCGCCGCCTTTTTCCCGCAATACTCTTCCACTATGACCCTTGCGGCAAACACTGCGGCAAAAACCCCGAAGCATCCCACTGTCAATGCACTCTGCAGCGCATGCAGCCCGTTCCAGGTAGTAAAAAACTGATCTCCCTCCAGATCGTCGGTGCCCAGGAAAAGGCACAGGATTCCCAAGGCCAGCAGGCTCGCGAAAATCGCCGCCACCGCCCGCAGATATGTGGATATCCGTATTTTCATCCCCTCAAGCTTATATAAATTCATTCTCATTCCTCCTCTTATTAAAGTACCCTGTTTTACTG
>CAMWSA010000579.1 GCA_947176785.1 uncultured Lachnospiraceae bacterium | reverse complement strand
GAACCCGTGTTACCGCCGTGAAAGGGCGATGTCTTAACCGCTTGACCATGGAGCCGAATCACAGCTATCTAGTACATGTTGTTTCAACGAGTTATATAATAACATACTCTCGCTCGTTTTGCAAGAGTATTTTTTTCATTTCTCAAATTTTTTCTCTGCCTTTAACGCTCCCGCCACAAAAGCGGCACACCTCCGTCCATAATTGGAAGTGTGCCACCTCGCCGATTAAAAGGTAAATTCCCTGGATCGCCGATTCTCTGCCATTGCTTCCTCCAAAACAACGGTGAAAGCAAGCGTCCTGGGATTTCCGGACTGCCGCTGCCTGGGGTTGCCGTTCTCACGCCTGGTTCTGGAAGTCCGGGAAACTACCTGAACCGGATACACCTTGAAGCTGGAAATTCTGTCTGCTGCGTTAATCCCTCCTTTGCTGCATATTTCAACTGTGTACTTTGGTTCTTTGTTAAGGATATCGGCATAATCCCAAAATTAATAACAGTTATTTCATGTGTATTTTACAAAAATTCAGAAACCTTTCTATTTTTTCATTAAATTGTCCATGCCTTCCTTATCCCGGCATAACTGGCGTTTGGCCGAGCCAAGCTCCTGCTGCGCCCGCGTTATTGCGTCAATCAGCCCAGTGTCAATGCGCTTCCATCCGGGATTTTTCACATAATTACCCCTTTCAGGTGACAGACCGCGCCTGCCATATTACAAGAATGAATGCTTATACGCCGTCACTTATACGGACGGGCGCTAAACTTTTCCAATTCCTGCACGCCTCACGCTGTATAGCCGGGCAGCAAGTGATGTGCAGGAAGGAAGACCTATCCGCTCGTGAACATAGTCTCCGTGACGATTCCCTCGTCGGAGATCTCCACATTGACAGAGATGCTTTCCAGAAAATCATAGATTCTCCTCTGCTCCTCCTCTTCCGGCACATAGGTTGTCCTGCACCCTGACTGCACTGCCGGAACCACCTGCACCGACAGCTGCGTCTGCGTGTCATCACCCGAGAAGTGCAGCTGCAAAAGCATGGTATCCAGCGTTTTTTCATTGAACCAGTAATTTCCCAGACTATAGATGATCGGTTTCCCGTCATAATATTCCATACCCTGCAGACAGTGGCTATGGGCACCGATCACTGCGTCCGCCCCCGCATCCAGATATTCTTTCCCGGTTTTCAGCTGCACTCGTTCCAGGTCATAGCTGTATTCCGTCCCCCAGTGGACAAAGGCGATACAAAAGTCCGCATTGGCCTTCCCCTCCCGGATGGCCTGCATAAATAATTCCGTGTCATAGCAGCGCAGAATCCCCGGCTGTGTGTCGGTGGCCTGGGGCGTCATCTTGTTTTTTTCCGCCCGGGAGGCCGCCACCAGCGCCACGGTCTTGCCGTCCACCTCCAGATACAGAGGCTTCATGGCTTCCTCCAGGGTGCGGCCGGCACCGAAATAGGGCACCCCCGCCTCCTCCAGCACCGTGAAAGTGTCCTGCAGGGCTTCCTCCCCATAGTCATAGACATGGTTGTTGGCCAATGTCACCGCATCCACCCCCAACTGCCCCAGCACCTCCACACGCGCCGGGTCCGCCCGAAAGGTATACGCTTTTCCCGGCAGGGGAGCGCCGCCCGTACTATAGGTGAATTCGTTATTCAGGCACATAATGTCTGCCGCCTGCATCACCTCCACAAGCTCCTGGGAGATACAGTCATAAATGCCGCCGGGCTGCTGGTTCAGAAACATGGTTGTATACCAGTTCTCATCCAGGTTGATATCCCCCGCAAAGCATATCGTAAAATCAAAGCCCGTATCCTCCGGCCCGCATGCAGGCGCAGGCATTGGTGTTGGCATCGTCATGCCCATAAGCACCTGCTCCGGTGCCCCAAAGGACATGCCCCCGGCTTCCGTGCCCTGGGACGCGTCTGCCTGCGGCAGCGCGCCGATCCCTGTCTGTGCCAGTGCGGTGATCCCCTGCTGTGCCAAAGGACCTGCCTCCCGATAGGAACAGCCCGTCAGGAACAGACACGCAAAAAACAATACCGCTCTTTTTCTACTCACTTTCATTTTCCAACAAACACCCTTTTCCCTTCAAATGTCAAATTTCCTGATCCTCTCCCAAGGTATTCCCTTTTCGTGCAGAACGGTCTCACACTTCCGTTTTTCTATCTGCCTTAATGAATAGGGCAAAATCCTGTCCGCCATTCATCTGAAAGACATCAATCCGGTTTATATCCCCGCTCCTGTCCTTAAACGCCGGAAACAGGAAACCACATTCCGGTTTTCCCGGTTCGTAGTCCCCGCTTACCGGGCAGATTGTGCATATAATAAACTGATAGACCTCCTCCGATTCCCCAAGGCTTTCCTTATCACTTGCCTTCAGGGGAACATCATAACTGCCGTGGAAAAAATAGATTGCGTATTCTCCGTCCGCCCGGTATTTTTCTCCGATGATCTCATAGATCACATCCAGCAACGCATCGTTTTTCAGCCCGCAATCCCTCAATGCCATAAGCATCTGCCATATGCTGCCCGGCCCCCTGTCCGCTTCTCCGATCAGGTATTCCCGCAGCTGCACATTTGTATCCGAGAACGGCACCGTCTTGGCAATATCCAGGTTTCTCTGCCGGTCTTTCACTGACAGCTTCTGAAAGTGTGTGTTGAAGGTCCCTTCCACAAATCCCT
>CAMWSA010000578.1 GCA_947176785.1 uncultured Lachnospiraceae bacterium | reverse complement strand
CCTTTGGGCCTCCCTCTCGTTGTGTTCGGATATTTTTTCCCCGGTGAGGTGATGGAATTCCAGCGCCCGAATCATGCGCTTTACATTGTTGACATGGATGGCCCGGGCTGCCGCCGGGTCCGCCGAGGCCAACATTTCATGCAGGAGCCGGGGGCCTTCTCTGGCGGCCAGCTGTTCCAGCTGCCTGCGGTAAGCGGTATTTTCCTGGTTCTCCGTAAAGTCGATATCCCGCAGCACGGCCTGGATATAAAAGCCCGTGCCCCCGGTAAGGATGGGGATATGCCCCCGCCCGTAGATACCCTCCATGGCCTGCCTGCACAACCTCTGGAACACCACCACGTTGAAATCCTGCTCCGGGTCCAGCACGTCGATGAGGTGGTGGGGGACTCCCTGCATCTCCCGGGGGCGGATCTTGGCGGAGCCTATATCCATACCCCGGTAAACCTGCATGGAGTCTGCGGAGAGGATTTCCCCCCCCGCCAGTTTGGCCAGTTCAATGGACAGTGCGGTTTTGCCCACCGCCGTGGGGCCTGTCAGTACAATTAAAGGTCTCATCGCTTAAACTTTTTCTCCATTTCATATTTGCTCATGGATATTATGGTGGGCCGTCCATGGGGACAGTTATAGGGATTATCCAGCGTCAGCAGTTCGTCGATAAGCTGCTGGGCCTCCTGGGTACTGAGCCGGTTGTTGCCCTTCACCGCCGCCTTGCAGGACATGGAGGCGATCTTTTCCCGCACCACTGTCAGGTCTCCCCTGATGCCGCCCTCCAGAAGCTCATCCAGCACTGCCAGGAACAGCTCCTTCTCCCGGCAGCCATAGAGATCCACCGGCACGCTGCGCAGAGCATATTCGCTTCCGCCGAAATGCTCTACCTCAAAGCCCAGCTCCGCAAAGACGGAAGCATACTCCCTGTAGGCAGTCTCCTCCTGCCCCGTGAGGCTCACGATTATGGGAGGCAGAAGGTTCTGGGTCACCAGGCTCTTTTCATGATACTGCTTCATAAAACGCTCAAACTTTACCTTTTCATGGGCCGCATGCTGGTCGATAACCAGCAGCTTGTCCTCGTATTCGATCAGCCAGTAGGTGTCAAACACCTGGCCGATCAGTTTGAAATACGCCCGCTTTTCCGGTGTCAGCACTTTGTCCTCAAACAACTCCCCCTGACGAAAATCCTGCATCTGCCGGCGGTCTGCCTCATAGCGCATCTCCTCCATAACCCGGTACTGACGGGTACGGTTTAACTCGAAGGGCTCCGGGGCGGCCTGGGTTTTTTCCTTTTTCCCGTGCAGGGACAGTTCCGGTATTCCGCCTTCAGCCTGCCGTGCAGGGATTTCCTGAGCCGCAGGCTCCCTGTCCTGCGGCAGAGACCGCATGTCCTGGGAAGATATGCCCTGCTGCGCTTCCTTAATATCCCGGGAAGGTATGCCCTGCTGCGCTTCCTTCATATCCCGGGAAGGTATGCCCTGCTGCGCTTCCTTCATATCCCGGGAAGGCATGCCCTGCCGCGTTTTATCAATATCCTGGGAAGCTCTGCCGCAGGGCCCCCCTCCTGTTCCCCGGGCGGCGGTGCCCTGATGTCCGCCGTCAAACCCTCGGGCAGTGACACCGGATTGTCCCCCGCGAAATCCCCGGGCAGGCTTCCCCTGGGAGGATATTTCCCGCAAAAGCTGTACTTCCCTGTCAGAGGGCTGTTTTCCGTCTATGCCCACGGAGGGTATCATCTCCCGGTTTCTCAGCCTTTCCCGGATACCGGCGGACACAGCCTCAAAGATTCCGGGGCCGTCCAGAAACCGCACCTCCATTTTGCTGGGATGCACATTTACATCCACCCGGGAAATATCCTTCAATTTCATATGCAGCACGCAAAGGGGAAACTTGTGCTGCATCAGGTATTCCCTATAGCCCTCCTCGATGGCCCTGCCCAGCAGATTGCTGCGGATATATCTGCCATTCAGGAAATAGACTTCAAAATTGCGGTTGGATCGGACGATGGCCGGGGTGCCCAGATAGCCGTCGATTTGTAATTCCTCCGTCTCCAGGGAAAAGGGCACAAGATTCTGAATCATATCCCTGCCGTAGATCCGGTAGATCACTTCCCGCAGTTCCCCGTTTCCCGAGGTGTAGAACCGGGTCTGGCTGCCCACCATAAATTTAAAGGAGATCTCCGGCCTGGACAGGGCCATATGCTCCATCAGGTCGATGATGTAACCCGCCTCGGTGGTGGGGCTTTTCAGAAATTTCCGGCGCACGGGAGTGTTGAAAAAAAGGCTGCGGATCAAAAAGGTGGTGCCTGTGGGGGCACCCACTTCCTCAAACACGGTTTCTTTGGGGCCCTCCATCACCATATGGGTGCCGGTGAGGGCATCCGCCGTCTTGGTGATCACTTCCACCATGGCCACCGCACATATGCTGGAGAGAGCCTCGCCCCGAAACCCCAGGCTGGCGATGCCGGTCAGATCATCCGCGCCCCGGATCTTGCTGGTGGCATGGCGCAAAAAAGCGGTCCGCAGCTGCTCTTTGGGGATACCCGCTCCGTTGTCCGTGACACGGATGAAGCTGGTGCCCCCGTCTTTGATCTCCACGGTGACGGAACTTGCCCCGGCGTCAATGGCGTTCTCCACCAGTTCCTTCACCACGCTGGAGGGGCGTTCCACCACCTCCCCGGCGGCGATCCTGTCTATG
>CAMWSA010000577.1 GCA_947176785.1 uncultured Lachnospiraceae bacterium | reverse complement strand
AGTCCCCTCACAGGCGGTCAGTGATATGCTTATGGAGGAATTTCAGAAAATCGAGAAAGAAGAAAAGAAAACATCTAAAAAGAAAAAGCAGAAATAAGCACAAAAAGACCTTGCCGATATTTAGTTACATATCTGAAAATCAGCAAGGTTTTCTTATGCCATTGATGTAATTATTTATTGCGTGATGTGAAAAATGTTGCCAAATCGTTGCCAATACCTAAACAAATTCGCTTGGAAGTCGCATAAACACTGGGTTCTCAAATCCCATTTCATCACTCGAACTCCATACCGACAGTACCGTATATTAAAAGAATACAACGATTTTACGGCGATTTCAAGTGGTATAAAGCAATATAAACCAATATTAGAAACTGAAAAAATGCAATTATAATGCAATGAATGCAATCCATTCTCATTGTCAAAACACAATATCCAGCAGGCACCCCAAGCGGGTGTCTGCTTTTATAAAGGAGGATACCATCTTGGACTACCAATTAGAAATTAAACAAATTGTGGACTACCCACGGTGCCGCATCTACCGTGAGTTCCTCCGCAGCCTTATGGAAGATAGGGACATCCGTACCAACGGAAGTTCCTATCTTTTTTATTACATGACGCTCTGCTCCTATGCCAATTTCCGTTCCTCTTACCGCCGGATAGAGGGCATCTCCTACCTGGTCGGTCCAGGCGAATGGATCTGCAAGACCTCGGAACTGGCGGAGTGGTTCCGCACACGCTTCCAGCATCAGGCACTGTCCATCCTTGACTTCCTGCAGAAGCAGAACTACATCACCTATACCCGGCTCGGAAGGAACCATCTGGTCAAATTCAGCATCACTGGATGGAAGCAGCACAATACGGCGCTCGACTACAATTACCCATGTCTGAAGGATGTGGGTTTTTTCTTTTTCCCGATTGCCGCCGTACATGAGCTAATCAGCATGGGGAAATGCTCGGAGATGGACATCGTGCTGGATCTATGGGTACATGCCATCTACAACGACGGGCAGGTGCAGGGTTCCGAACTGGGGCCTGTGGTATATTTCCGCAACTGCACCTGCAGTCCGCTGACAAACTTCAGTGACCTCGCCTTGCGCTGGGGCATCTCAAAAGCTACAGTGAGCCGCATCTTAAACAAATTACAGGACAAAGAATATCTTTCACTGGTATCGTTCACCGGCAGGCATGGCAGCGTCATCTACCTGTGCAGCTACTTATCCACCATGTTCAATATCAGTGACGTAATGATCGACAAGGAGGAGATTTCCATGACATTTCAGATCCCAGTACATATTTCGGAGGCTTCATCCCTTCCTGAAGCAGAACCGATCAGGGAGGAACAGATCACCATTATGGAGGCGGAAAACAGCGTTTCAGGACAGGCCGGTAGCGTTTCAAAACCGCACATGAAGAAAATCGTCCAGAAAGTGGCGCAAATCCTTGCGGCACAAGGGGTTCCGTGCTGTGAATGCCCCCGGACCCTATATAAGTTATATCCCTTATCCGACTGCAAAGAAAGTATAGTTAAGTATTCCTTACAGATCGCCTGCCCGGACGGGAAGATGCCCTACCGGTTTGAGCTGACGCTTTCCCCTGCCAGCCCGCCGGAAGACAGCTGCAATACCATACCATCCAATCAAACTGATACAGAAAATGAAGAAAGAAGGTGAACCATCATGCCAAACACAAGACCAAACAGGAATATTCCCACAGAACAAGAAAACCCCTTGTTCCATGACACATGGAAGCTGCTTAAGAACTACCGGGATGCCGTCTGGAACCTGGAGCTTGCCGTCCAGCAGGTACGCAGCACCTTTGAGATTGAATACGGGAGCAGCATCGAGGAGTTTCTGGACTCCATCTACCTTGCCGGGGCAGACATCGGCGGATCGAAGCTGGAGGATTACGCAAAGAGCATTGAGCGCAGCAACAAGATGCTGACGCTCTTAAACTCTGCAGTGGACATCCTACGCAGCAAGCATAAGCACGGGGAACAATATTACTGGATTCTCTACTACAGCTACCTGTCTCCCCAGCAGCTCCAGAACACAGATGAAATCATTGAGAACCTGCGGCCGCACATAGCCAATATCTCCACCAGAACCTACTACCGCAAGCGTCCGGAAGCGGTCCAGGCGCTCAGTTCCATCCTGTGGGGATACACCTCAAAAGACTGCCTTGAGATGCTGGATAAGTTCTTCCCGGAGGGGAAATGACAATCTGAAACTACCTGATTAGAAATAAACATACAAAATTTGAAAAATGTCTTGACTTGCCCATGGCGGGCAGGTTTATAGTATGATAAGAGGTGATTTTTGATGAAGAGTTTACGAGAAGTATGTAGATTAGTTGGTGTAGATCGACATGTTTTACAGAGAATTGGCACTTCTAAAAATAACCAAAAACCTTTGTTGCCACCGACACACAAAGATGAATCATCTGGATATTGGTATTATGACGATACTGCAATAGAAAAACTATGGCTAATAAAGTTATTTAAGGAACTTGGCTGTACATACAAGCAAATCCAGGAAATATTAGATAGTTCTGATTTTGACCAACGGAAATGGTTTAGAAAGCAAATAGAATTACTTGAAAAGAAAAAAGCATATATTGATAAACTTATTCAGGTAGCTGAACCAATGTCATTTAGATAACGGCGAAAAAATGTGTGTCGCTTTCTCCAAA
>CAMWSA010000576.1 GCA_947176785.1 uncultured Lachnospiraceae bacterium | reverse complement strand
CCCATGGAGTCGGTGCCGGGACAGATCATGCATTTTATCGGGCGGCTCACTGGCCCCACCATGGCATATTTTCTGGCGGAGGGCTACTGTCACACCCGGAATGTAAAAAAATACGCCTGGCGACTGGGGATTTTTTCCCTGGTCTCCTGGGTGCCGTTCTGTCTGTTTGAGTTCCGGCGGCTGCCCATCGGCTTTTACCCGGAAGGCGGTTTCTGGGTGTTGCCAACCTTTGGCGTGATCTACACGCTGCTTTTGGGTTTGTTGGCTATCTGGCTATGGGACAAGGGAAAGTGCCCCAAGTGGTGTAAGGTATTGGGTATCATCGGACTGTGTGTCCTTTCGGGGTTTGGGGACTGGCCCATTTTTGATATTCTGTATGCCCTGACGCTGTTTGTCTATCGGGACCAGCCGAAAAAGAAGTGGATTTGGTTTGGTGTGATCAGCGTAGGCTCCTTTGGGATGATGGGGATTTTCCAGGGGGTTGGGATCTGGAGTATCTATCAGCTGGGCGTCTTTATGGTGCCGCTGCTGATGCAGTACTGCTACAACGGCCAGGGCGGCAGCAGGAAATCCATACATAAATGGTTTTTCTATATTTTTTATCCGCTGCATTTGCTGGTTCTGGGCCTGTTGCAGATGGCGCTGCAGTAAAGGGATTCCTATGCAAAAAATAGAAGGACAGGTTACCATTAATATCGGCTGTGAAAAAAGTCTTCCCTGCGCTTCGGAGAACAACGATTTTCTGCGATGTTCCCCGGAGGGCAGGAATTTTTGACTTTCCTCACAGCCTCTTTACTCCATATCTGATTTCTCAGGCGTTACCTGGATGAACAGGCCGGCCTTGCGCAGGGCGGGCCGCAATGCCAGGTAGAAGATACTGGCGGCAATAATGGCTACCACGGCGTTGACGGAGGTGGTGACAGTGGCCATTTTGGCCAGGGCGGCGGACAATTCCTGGGGGATTCCCAGCAGATACATCTTGTAAAAATACCCCACCAGCGGGTCAGCCACCATGTTAAAGCCCATGCCGCAGACGCAGGCGAGTATGGTAACCCCTGTTATATATTTTTTGGAATGGGTGCGGCTCAATTTAAAGATCGCATGTGCCACCAGCCCCACGATCAGGCCGATGCAGAGCTTGAGCAGAAAAGTCTTGGGGGCGCTGGTCACATAGGCGGTGGTCAGGTCGCCGATGGTCATGCCGATGGCGCCGGCCAGGCCGCCCCAGAAGCCTCCCAGCAGCAGAGCCGCCAGCACACAGAACACATTGCCAAAGTGGAAGGCCGTCTTTCCGGGGCCTACGGGGATGTCGATCTTAAATACGGCGAAGCCGATGTAGCACAGGGCTGCCATCAGGCCGGCCATAGCCAGTCTTTTTACGTTATCCCGGGTTTTCACGGTGCCAACCAGCGCATTGTACAGCCCTTTGGCAACCAGCAGGAGGGAGAAAAACAGAGCGGTAAGCCCGTAGGAATAGGGGCGCTCCTGGCTGAGCTTGAGCGTGGTAAGCTGTGCCTGCTGTGCTTTCAGGCTTTCCAGGTCTCCGGCAGTCTCTCCGGCTTCCACGGATTTTACCATTGCCTTGACTTCCGACAGTTGGCTGCCGGTTTCCAGAGAGGCGGCATAACTGCTGCCATGGGCATATACGGTAAAGGCTATGGCGGCGGCCGACAGCACTGCGCCAACGATCAGCAGCAGGTAACTCTTTTTCCGCGTTTCGGACGTGTTTTGATTTTGCTCTTTCTTCATAATACTTTCCTCACAATCTGCCGCAGGAGCGGCTTTTTCTCTGATCAGATGAATTGTTCTCTATTTTACACAAAAGTGGCTGTTCTAAAAGTGCCAAAATAAAACTTTTTTTCCAGTCCAGTTTTGGCAGGGCAGAATGACGCCGTATCTGAAAAATAGAGGGGTGATGCGCCCGATTATGCAGCATGAGGCGTGCAGAAATGAGGAAATCTTTGCCGCATTGTCAGGTGAAGAATTCATTCCTTTTGCTTTTTCATACACGGAATCTTGTAAATGACCCATAAATGTGCTAAACTGAACACAACAACAAACCGAAATTGTTTTACACATAAAGACAGATCACGTTATCAGAGAGCGGACTATTGAAATGACAGATTTAGGGAAGCGCTGATTAAATCATCGCTTCTTCAGAGTCTCTGGCAGATGTGCGCGGATTTGCTAAAATTCGGCTCGGGAAACGCATTCATCAGTGTTTCTCCGGGCCAGATATAATAACAGCGTTTATACAAACGTGAGAAACGGAGGAAAAAATGGTCGATTATTCACAATTTGAGGCAAGTGTAAAATCCGGCATCCATGCAGATGTGAGCCGGATCCGGCAGAAGGATGAAATAATAAAAGCCGTCGTCAAAAAGAGGAGAAGCTCTGCGATAACCTGTGTGTGCTTCCTATGCATGGCAGGAATTTTTTTGATTAAAAGCTGGATTCCCGCCGTTATCTGTCTCCTTCTTGCATTGTTTTTCCTATGGCGGGCTGTCGGAAAATTTCCCGACGAATATTTACGGGAAATATACGAGGAAGGGCTTTTGGTTCCCGGCATGATCGTGAAAACGGAACCCCTTACTATCATGGCAATCGCAAACATGACCGCACGGGATGGTGCGGCAACCGTAAATGGGTGCTACTGTCTGGAGGTGCACGCGCTTGACGGGGCGCAAAAA
>CAMWSA010000575.1 GCA_947176785.1 uncultured Lachnospiraceae bacterium | reverse complement strand
GTTAGGTGTTTTTCTAACACAAATCCCGTCACTTGCGGTAAGAGTTTCGCAATTAACTAATATGTGGTTTCAGATGGAAAGGGGGTGCGGACGACGGGATGGCACAGAATAGGAAACGTTCTCTGAACGAGATGCTGGTCAAGCTTTTCAACCATGTGATGGACATGGAGGGCGATGCGGTGATCACAGAGGAATTCAAGGATATTACCAACAACGATATGCATATAATAGAAGCCATCGGTATAGAGACGCCCAGAAATATGTCTGTGATCGCCCAGAAGCTCCATGTCACAGTCAGCACCCTGACCATCAACATGAACGGGCTTGAGAAAAAGGGTTATATCTGCCGGGAACGGAGCCAGAAGGATAAGCGTGTGGTGTATGTGACTCTGACAGAAAAGGGGAAAAAGGCATTTTACCACCATCGTGATTTCCATAAAAGGATGATTAAAGCCATTGTGAAGGATTTAAGCGAGCAGGAAATGGAGATCCTGTACCGTTGCCTCGAGAACCTATGCAGCTTTTTTGAACCGAAGGGACAGGGCGAATAGAGCCTGCATAACGGATATCCCCAATTATTAACAAAAGCAGATCTCAAAATATGCTGGAAAAAATGTTTAAAACATAGTATGATACAATGGATACGAGTGTTTCGGGCGTGAGAGTTTTGGGGATTCGAGGTTATAGAATTGATAAATTTAAGGTTTAAATGGGTTGTGGCCGCCAACGGCCTGTATGCGTTGATTATTGTTCCGATTGCCAATCATGTGATCAGTCACAGTGATAAATACCCGGCTGAACAGCGTTTTGAACTTGCCCGCAGGATGATTAATCACATGCGCAGATGCAGCCGGACGGCGACCAGGGTGTACGGGGTCGAAAATATTCCCAGGGAGAAAGGTATAATATTCTACTCCAATCATCAGGGGAAATATGACGCTCTGGGAATTCTGCTGGCCTTGAAGCGCCCCTGCGGTGTCCTGTGGGAGAAAAAGCAGGCTAATCGGTTGTTGAGCAGGCAGGTGTGCAGACTTCTGGAGGGGGTGGATATCGACCTGACCGACCCCAGGGATAAGGTGCGCAGTATTCATAAGGTGACGGAGGCCGTGAGGGACGGAAGGGATTTCCTGATTTTCCCGGAGGGCGGCTATACCAACAACCATAATGAACTTCAGCAGTTCCAGAGCGGCTGCTTCAGCTGTAGCCTGAGGAGCAGGGGGCCTGTGGTACCCGTGGTGATCTATGACTCCTACAAGGCCATGAACAGCAATACCTTTGAGAAAGTGATTACCCAGGTGCATTTTTTGAAAGCAATATTTTTTGAGGAGTACGGCAGCCTGACCAAACAGCAGCTGGCAGACCTGGTGAAAAGCCGTATTGCGGAGAAGCTGGAGGAGATTAAGGCGGGCCTGTGTACGGACAAAAAGCCGGATCTGGTGATCGGGAGAGCGTAGAAAAATATAAACTATGGCAAACAGAAAGGGAATCCTGGCGGATTCCTTTTCCAAGTTTACGATTAACGCTCACAAGCGGGCAGTCAGTCAAGAAACTGCGCCAACAACGCCATGTCCGATTCCTCAGAGCAGTCCACCACACCATTCTCCATCAGTTCTCTGTTGTTAATAATGGATACAAGGATATATTGCGACAGCAGAGATTTGAGATTCAGCTGGTCCCCTTCAATTGTTTTAAAAAATACGTTGCCGGTGCATTTCCTGACATTGTCCAGGAAGGCCGGCACATTGATATTTGCTTTTATTTTCATATGCAGTTCACTCCCGATGTAAGGATACTTTTACTGTCTGTAGAATAACATAATTTTTTTGCATTGTCCATTTTTTCTTACATGTATTTCAATATGGTCTATTTCGCATCCGGCCCGCGCATCTTCGTCAGCACGCAGCCAAACTTAATCCACTTATCCATCTCATCTGCATTGTCATAATCAATCTCAAGGGTTACGCCGTACTCGTTGACAGGCTCCAGACGGGCGGGGCTGCCGTGCCGGAACCTGCGCAGATAGGCGCATCCATTTTCCCGATTGACAAAAATAACGGTATCTCCTTCCCTGGGCGGCCGCTTACTGATCAGCAGAATATCTCCGTTGTGGTAGACAGGCTGTAGATTATGGGAAGTAACCTTGAGGCCGCAGTGCAGGCTTCGCCCGAATTTGCGTAAATAAGGAGCCGCATTGACCTTGATGACATTGGCGGAATCCCAGACCATGCCGTCTTCCATACTGCCGGTTGGCACGATCACGCTGATATACTCTTCGGCGGACGGCGCTTTTTCCTGAAAATCCTGTTCAAATCGAATTATGTCGCTTACAAATGCTTTCTGTGACGGTGTCAGGCTTCGCAGACTCTGGAAAAGTTCAAGATCCGTACTCTGTTCGCCACAGAGTTCAAAGATAAATTTGCCGGTGAACTTATAAAGCTGGTATGCGGCATACAAGTCTATCTTATTGGTTTCGCCCGCCACAATCTTTTTGTAGCCTGAAGTGGATATGCCCATCCGCTTTGCCATCTGGGGCTGGGTGTAGCCCCAGCTTACCCGTTCTCTTTCCAGGTTGATAATATAGTTGCTTGTCACTTCCTGCCTTGTCATGTTTATTAATCTCCTTTCGCATTTGTCGGATTATAGGCGATTGCGAAACTCCCGTTCAGGATACAGGGATTGGGCAATATATACA
>CAMWSA010000574.1 GCA_947176785.1 uncultured Lachnospiraceae bacterium | reverse complement strand
CTGAGATGTCTCGTGGGCGCGGTGATTTGTATAAGAGACAGACAGAAAGGACAGCGCCGCCGAAGCATAAATTGCCGTCGCCTTATGGCGGCTCTCCTTTTTCACGGAAACTATGATGCCCACGGCAATCCCCCCGGCCCCCATGCAGGCATTTACGATCCCAAGCGCAATGCTGTCCCCTGAACTTCTCGACAAAATCATGGGTGAGAGAATATTTTCATAGGTCAGCCTTGAAAAAAAGTTAATCAGCGCCATTGTCAGCATCATATACAGAATGCCTTTTTCCTTTTTCAGAAAGGCAAGCCCCTCCGCTATCCCGGCAAAGGGGGAACCGTGTGCTTTGTCCTGCTCCAGTTCCGGGATTGTGATGAAAAACAGCAACACACAGAAAGCAAATACAAAGCTCGCCAAATCGATCAGCAGGATAAGCCAAAGCCCGCCCGCCGCAAAAAGGAAAGCACCCAGCATGGGGCTGAACACCACAATGATGTTACCGGAAAAAGAGTTCATCCCGCTCACATTTGAAATCTTCTCCTTCGGCACGAGCCGCCCCGTCGCTACTGCGGATGCGGGCTGCTGGAATGCGTTTGTTATGCCGATCACCGCATTTATGACATAGATATTCCAGACCGCGAGCCTTCCCATGAGCAAAAATGCCAATACCGCCAGTGAGCCAAGCGCCGCAATGCTGTCCGAAACCAGCATGATTGCTTTCTTATTATGCCTGTCTATGAAGCTGCCCACGAACAGGCTTAATATGACATATGGTACATAATTGCAAAAGGACATCATTGAAACGGACATTGCCGAATGGCTCTGCCCATATGCCCATAAAACAAGCGCAAACCCGGTCATGGAACTGCCAAGCCCGGATACACTCTGGCTTAACCACAATATAATATATTTCTTAAATGCTTTTTCTTCCATTGAATTTTCTCCATTCTATTCATAATCTATCCGAATAAAAAGTACAAAATCCAATGTGGACGATCCTTTTTTACCTCTGTACAAATTTCGTCCAGTCACCAGACTTTGTACAGAGTTCTCTGTTTAGGTTAATCACTAAATGGCAAAGCATATTTCCCACCTCCCCGATTTGTCATTTACGTAACATAGTATAGCATGGAAATCTCTTTAAGTCAATTGCGGAGGGCTCATGGAGAACTTATTCCCGATGCTTATACCGGTACGGCGTCATTTTCTTGCTACTACGCCTGCATCCTGTCCACGGCCTGCCGCTCACAGGTCTGGGCCTGTTTTAAGAACTCCACCATCGCCTCTCTGTTCTCCCGGACTGACAGATCCAGAGATTTTTTCATCTCAAAGGCTTTTTGCCAGTTCTCGTAGACTGACTTATACAGCGCCGCCAGTTCCTGCTCTCCATGCCCTTCAAAGAATTTCCACGCATACCACTTCAGCGGCGCATAGGTTCCCAGAAAATATTCCATGTTCCAGGAGTTTATCAGTTCCAGATTTACAGCTTCCGATCCCATCTGCCCAGAACCTGCCCTCTCTGCATCCCCGCCCTCCAGATGCCTGATCAGGGCCGGATAGGCACCCAGGCCGCAAGCATTATCACACCATTCATTTCCCAGCAGATGATTTTTTGCTATTTTTATTGTATCGGTTAAAATATCCTCCCGGGCCTTTTCCACTTTCCCCACAATCGTCAGCACATTTAAGATCGGGAGTTCCCTCTTGCCCAGCTGCGCATATTCCATCTCCCCCTCCTGTCCCGAGATGGGAAGCACCGCAAATTTCTCTGCCTCATCGTCATATCCGATGATCAGCCCCCACTCGCAGCAGCCGATATCCCAGCTTACAGCGGGAATGCCCTCGTCTATGCTCTGCCGGATCATGCCCAACGCCTTTAATCGCCGCTCTTCCTCCACGTCCTCCTGCCCCCATAATCTTTCGATGTAGTTGCAGTGTATGCCACCGCTTTCCACACCGCTTTTCTGTAGATCAAACTGCCAGATACTTGTGGCGCTGGGACAGAGGTCCGAGGATACCCACATGCGAAACGCAAACCCGCTGGAGGCCACAAGGTCCTCCGCCATTTCCGAAAACGGACTGTTTTTCACGGCGCAGCACAGAGCCTTCGCAAAAGAAAACATATAGCCTGTAGGGTCAAAAACCCCATCCCATGTAATATTCAGCTTCTTCATCATACACCCTCCTGTTTGATTTTATAATGCTTCATGCTTCTTCTCCAGGGGAACATAGATATCCTCCGAGAACAGTCTGCTCTTTTCGCAGTAACACTCAAATTCGTAAGCGTTCCTGCGCACATAGCCGCTGTTTGGAAGCCACACGCTTTTTATGTAATCCCATGTCCTGTGAATCTGGGTCACAAAAATATCCTGGGTTGCAGCCGGAGTGGAAAATATCGCATACAGGCCGCCCGCAATGTGTATTTCCAAGGTACTCTCGGTATCGCCTGTGGCGTGCTCGGATGGAATGCCAATATAGTAGTCCAGCCTGTTTTCCTCGTAATTCCACCTGCACACACCGTAATCCCACACCTCTCTGCCGCCGGATAACTTTTGAGACAGCCCCCTGGCATTATACTTGTTCCAAAAATTAGGCACAACGTCCTCATCGCATTTGTACACCGTCAGGGAAAAAGGCCGGACTTCCGCAATCCGGGGAGTTACAGAAAAATCTCTCTCTTCAAAGCGGAACCTTTCATAC
>CAMWSA010000573.1 GCA_947176785.1 uncultured Lachnospiraceae bacterium | reverse complement strand
GACCCTGCGCTGTCTCCCGGCACCATCCCTGTGCTGTTGCCCGGCACTGACCCTGTGTTGTCATACGACACCATCCTGGTGCCGTCGCCCGGTATCGCTTCTGTGCCGTCACCTGACACCGACCCTGTGCTTCCCGCAGAAATCCGATAGCTGACAGATGCCCCCGCCACCGGAGCCCCGTCATCGTCCGTCACCGTGATAACAATCTCCTCTTTATCCGCACGCACCTGCAAAAGAGAATCTGACAACAAACTCAGCACCATCAGCAGGGACATCACTATAGCCAATCGCTTTTGTACACTGTGTCTTTTTATAATCCTATCCATGACCTGCCTCTTATCTCCCGGTGCCTTTCCTTTCACCTCGGTCATCCTTCATACCCCCCTTGGAGCATTTTCTTCCTCTGTCCGGCCAGCTGCCGATCAGCAGCCGCATATGAAAAGCCATTGTCGTGACAAAGAGTACCACGTATGCCCCATAGCGCTGCATGAACAACTTTCCTGACCATGCAATCAATACCACTACTCCCACCACAATGACAATGTCCAGGGTTACTGCCACCCTGTTTGCGGGGAAGCTTCCTTTTCTTTTTTGCCTTCCGTCCTTATCGCCCGTCCTGTGTTCCGCCCTGTGGGCCAGGAATAGCAGCGTATAGCCGCCAATACCTGTCAGCCAGAACAGCACTCCCACAGACACAAGGACGATTCTTGTGTTCCTCTGTGAAATCCAGTTTGCCACGGGCATTAGCAGAAATGTGCCGGAAAAACAAAACAACAAAACGGCAGCCAGCCGATAATACAGCCGCCCTCTTTTCGTCCCATTCACTCAATCACCTCTTTTGTGTGTATAAACAAGATTTCTTCCAACAGATTTATTTTCACGGCGGATATCCTGCGCTCCGCCTGCGCTTTCCCAGGGGCTTTTGTGTTTTTTTCCTCTGCCAGGGCTTCCGTTTCGCTGCTGTGATACGCTCTGGACGAGCCGTCAGACGGCAGGTTCGTCCCCGCATCTTCTCCCCCCGCCCCGGTTTTACCGTACTGGCTACTGTCGGCGGAAAAATTCATTTAATCCCAACCCACAGCTACCGGACCCCAGGCGGTAGTTGCTGCATCCACAATTGTTTTGCGCATACGCTCGATACTCTTTTTCGCAATTCTTCCTGACAGTTCTCCCGCCACAGTGGGAATCCGAAACACAAACCACAGGATAACGGCCAATATGGCAAACACTCCGGCGGCCAGGAAAGAGATCAGCGAAATCATAGATAATGTCTCTGCCATAATTAAACCCTCTCCTGCGCATTCCTATACGCCCTCTCAATCGCCTCTCTGTACTCATCATAATTATCCAGTATTTCCTGCTGCAATTTTTGCGACTGTTCCTTCTGCACCGTCAACGCGGCAGCACGGTCACGCACTTTTTCAAGCAGTTCCAGAACCTCCTCCTGCTCCACATTCACCTGGACAATGTTGCTTCTCTGATCATACAGGAGCATGAATGTTCCGTTGTACAGGGACAACTGGTCATAAGCCCCGGCATTCTCCACACTGCTCAGGGCGTTTTCTATGGTTTCAAAAAGAATATCAAAATTATCCTTTGATGCCTCTTCCACCGTCGAGGCACTCAATATGTATCTCTTATAAAATGAGCAGATATGGTAGTAGCAGTCCGACAGGGCTTTTCCTTCAAATTCTATTCCGCTCTCATAGTTTTCCACGAAAAAGGAATATGCCTTCTGTACTCTTGTGGAAAAGCTGTATCCGCCATCATCCTCCGTGTAGTAATTAAAATACATCATTCCGATTTTATATTTCAGTTCGGCCACATCCGTGCCGGATTCGTCAAAGGAATCCTTATGGGCATTGTACAGCGCAAGAAATTCATCATTTTCCGACTTGCTGAATCTCCCCTCGTCCTCATATGCCTGGAGCAGATACAGATACGCCGACGTACGCTCCGGATAGATCTCGATTGCCCTTTTGTAGCTGGCCGCCTTGTCCTCCAGGGAGGATGCGGTGGATGTGGAAATCAGCACGTCATAATCGCTGTTATTGATATATTCCGACGTCTTTTTGCAGACTATACCCGAGATCAGACAGAGAACCGCCAGTGTAAGCGAGGCGCTGAATATGCGGAGCTTTCTCTTCTGCTTTTTCTTATAGTCCTTGGTGATCAGGCTGGGATGCTCCAGATCATATAATATATCCTGGCAATTCTGGTATCTGTTTTCCGCCGCCGGTTCCACACATTTGTTGATGATCAGTTCGATACCCTCGGATAATTCAGGGTTCCACATCCTGACAGGCGCATATGCCTCCCCCGCCCTGGGATCAATTCCCGTGAGAAGATGATGCATCGTCATCCCCAGCGCAAATATGTCCGATCTGGCATCCGTCTGCCCGCTGTACTGTTCCGGCGGCGCGTATCCCTTGGTTCCAAGCAGCGCCGTATCCGCCAGCCTCTGCTCCTTATATTCCCTGGCTATGCCAAAATCAATGATTTTGATATTGCCCTCCGGCTTCAGCATAACATTGGCCGGTTTCATGTCACGGTAGATAATGGGCGGTTTCTGCCCGTGCAGATAGATCAGTGCGTCACAAATCTGCTTTCCCCATTCTATGACCAGTTCCTCGGGCTGCGCGCCATACTCCGCCAATATCTTATCCAGGGATAAGCCTTCGATATAATCCATCACGACGTAAATC
>CAMWSA010000572.1 GCA_947176785.1 uncultured Lachnospiraceae bacterium | reverse complement strand
CCGCTTCTCTGGCGATACTCATGATCTCCACCGTGCCGTCCTTGATCTCCGTCACTTCGGACTCAAACAGCCTTTTCACCAGTTCGGGATGGGTGCGGCTCACGTTGATGCGGGGGCCCTTGGGGGTGTTCTTCACCTCAAGCACATATACCTTGATGCGCTCAGTGGGCATGAATACCTCGCCCCGGACCTGCTCGCTCTCGGTGAGCATGGCGTCCGCTTTGCCCAGATTGATGCTGATATTTCTACCGATGTAACGCTGCACCACACCGGTCACCACGTCCTTCTCCTTCTCAAAGTACTGGTTGTATATCACACTGCGCTCTTCCTCACGGATCTTCTGCAGGATCACATTCTTGGCATTCTGTGTGGCAATACGTCCGAACTCCCTGGATTTAACTTCCACGTTCAGGATATCGCCCACCTGGGCCTTCTGGGAAAGTTCCCGGGCGTCCTCCAGGGCGATCTGCAGCACATTATCCTCCACATCCTCCCTGGTCTCCACCACTTCCTTTTCCATATAGCACAGGAAATCACAGGTTTCACGGTCAATCTCCACCTTGACATTGTCCGCTTTGCCGAAATGGTTCTTGCAGGCGGTCAACAGCGAATTCTCGATGGCCTCAAACAAAGTCTCCTTGCTGATCTCCTTCTCCTTTTCCAGATTATCCAGTGCCTCCATCAGTTCCTTATTCATTTTCTACTTTTCCTCCATTCTGCCCCCCTGGGCAATCCCTGATTACACTCACGAGCGGTCAGCTTTTCCCTCCCGCACATCACACGCCGCCCGATTATACAGCATGGGGCGTACAGGAATCGGAAAAGCTCAGCGCCCGTCCGTATAAAAATCCAGCGCCAATCGAATCACCGCTATGTCTTTTCTCTCAAATGTACGGTCTGCGGCATCCTCCGTGATCACAATGCTGCTCCCGTCAAAGGATTTCAGTACGCCGGAAAACTCCTTAATCCCCTCCAGCGGCTTGTATAACCTGATCTCCACTTCCTGGCCGATGCTGTGGGCCAGATGTCTGTCTTTCTTTAATGTACGCCCCAGTCCCGGACTGCTCACCTCCAGAATATAGGCATCCGGGATGAAATCCTCCCGGTCCAGCGCATCTGACAGCGCCCGGCTCACGTTCTCGCAGTCCACAATGCTGACCCCCTCCGGCTTATCAATATATGCGCGCAGGTAATAGTCGCTGCCTTCCTTCACATATTCCACATCATAGATCTCCACACCCCAGGCTGCGGCTATGGGCTGCAGCAGCGCCTCCGTCCTGTTTTCGTAATCCTCTCTCCTTGACATGCTTCCCTCTTTCCAACGGCTATAACATCAAGAAAGAGTGGCTTTCAACCACTCTCACTCTCATTGACAATATTCAA
The DNA here is from genome assembly GCA_947176785.1 of uncultured Lachnospiraceae bacterium. Classification (GTDB taxonomy): domain Bacteria; phylum Bacillota; class Clostridia; order Lachnospirales; family Lachnospiraceae; genus Acetatifactor. The sequence goes on along the minus strand of CAMWSA010000572.1, from coordinate 1,323 downwards.
TTCTTCTTAAGTATATGCCTTTGGATGATGGTTGTCAATATACTTTTCCAAAAAATTTCCTTATATGATTTCCATTCCTGTTTTCCCCACTTCATTCATTCTCAATTTTACGTTTCATAAAATCAAAATTTATCCAAACCCTATAATGCTATTTCGTTTTTTCAAAAATACGTTACAATATATTTCAACACGGAAACCTTCTAAAGATCAGGAGAACAACTATGGACTTCGGAGAAAAATTATACCGCCTGCGGGTAGGGCGGGGAATATACCAGAAGCAGCTGGCCGTATATCTGCATGTGTCAGTGGGCACCATCTCAAATTACGAAAACGGCATACACTCCCCTGACCTGAAAACCCTGAGCAAGCTTGCCAGCTACTTCAGCGTTTCGGCTGATTATCTGCTGGATCGCACAGATTACATCTCTCCCGTTGACGACCTGGGACGGGAGTTGATCGGTCAGTATACCGCCGGCGATATCATGAACGCCATCCTGGAATTGTCAACGGAGGGCCGCCGGGATCTGGTGAAATACCTGACCATGCTGTCTGCGTGCGACGGCACTGACCTGCCGCCCCTTTCCGGGCCGGAACACGGAGCCCCCCTCTTCATACCCCCTGTAGCGGAGTCCGGGGACGGGGAGGACGAAGAGAAGGACTTGGGTGAAGTTCTCCCCGACGATTCTCTCTAGAATTTAGATATCGTGAAATGCGAGGGCTATAAAAGAGGAGTCTGACCTGTGTCAGACTCCTCTTTTTTACCTTTCCCTCCCATGCCGTGCAGGATCGGAAAGCTAATCAGCCGTGGGTACAAAGCCATACTGACTTATCGTTCCGCCCGCATGGGATTATGCAAAAAGTCATCATACGCCAGCCGGATCCCCTCCTCCAGTTCCGTGTGGTACTGCCACCCCAGCGCCCTGGCTTTGCTCACATCCAAAAGCTTTCTGGGAGTCCCGTTGGGTTTGCTGGCATCCCAGAGGATTTCACCCTCATAGCCAATGACCTTTGCCACCACCTGCGCAAGTTCCCGGATGGTCAGTTCCTTGCCCGTCCCTCCGTTCACTGTTTCATTGCCGCTGTAATGATTCATTAAAAATACACACAACTCGGCCAGATCATCCACATAGAGGAATTCCCGCAGGGCGCTGCCGTCCCCCCAACAGGTTACATGGGAAAGCCCCTGCTCCTTCGCCTCATGGAAGCGCCGGATCAATGCGGGCAGCACATGGCTGTGGGTGGGATGGTAATTGTCATTGGGCCAGTAAATATTGGTGGGCATTACGGAGCTATAATCCGTCCCGTAATGCCTGTTAAGGAATT
>CAMWSA010000571.1 GCA_947176785.1 uncultured Lachnospiraceae bacterium | reverse complement strand
GTAAGGGTCAAATCCGACGCCCACCTATAAAATTAAGCGCCGTTTAGTTGCGGCGCTTACTATAACAATCAGCCGGCAGGGTCTTTGACCATGGCATAAGTGGTTCCAGTTCTGATTGTTCTATATTTCCCTGATCATCTATAAGCTCTGCCAGCTCCTCCAGCAGATACTTAATATAATAATACACATTTAAGCCATTTGCTCTGGCTGTTTCTGTAATGCTGTAAATGACTGCACTTGCCTGGGCTCCACGGACAGTATTGATTGTCATCCAATTCTTGCGGCCAATGGTAAAATTTCTGAGTGCCCGTTCCGAAGCAGAATCATCGATCGGGACCTCGCCATCTGTCAGGAACACTTTGAGATATTCTTCCTGATTAATGCTGTACGTAAGGCCTTTTGCCGTTTCGCTCTTCGGAAGGACAAGTCCCTGTCTGAAAACATCCTTTATCCACGCAAAGTATTCCCCCACCAATGGCTTGATGGAAGTCTGACGTTCCTTCAGGCGCTCCTGGGGAGAACGATTTTTAAGAGTTCCTTCCAGGTCATAGATGGCTCCGATCCGTATCAGAGCTTTATATGCCACGGAAGCTTTGACTGCTTCTGCATTCCCCCTGCCCATTGCTTTGATCGCATTGGCGAAATGGCGTCTGGCATGGGCAAAACAGTTGGCATTGATCAGCCCCTCCTGCTCCCTTGAAAGCTTGTGGTACTGTTCCAGCCCATCCGTCATAAGGACTCCTCTGAAGTTCTTATAGTATTCCTTCGGGTGATCGCTGTGCCTGGTCTTCTGATACTCATACACAATGATCCGGGGAACCGGGCTCAGTTCTCCGGTAAGATGAACCCACATGTAGCTTTTACTACCTGCAGCCCTGCCATCATGGATCACTTCCAGGGGCGTCTCATCGCATTGGTTTACATGTGCCTGCAGCTGGGTTCTTTTCATCAGATCGTATACCGGCTGGAAGAATCTTTCTGCCGCCCACACCACCCAGTTGGACATGGTCTGTTTGGATAAATTTAATCCATTGGTCTGGAATTCTCTGGCTGTACGGTCCAGCGGACTGCTGTTCACATATTTGGAGTTAATGATCCCGGCCAACAGGGAAGGGGTCGCTATGCTGCCCCGGTACAGGGTATACGGATGGTCGCCACGCAAAAATTCATCCTGATGCACGCCATCGGTTCCTACATATACTTTGATGATGTGCTTTTCTGCGATCCACCTGGCAGGCTCAAAACGCAGCTGCCAGCAGATCTCATCCGGCATGCTTTTATAGTTCCCTTCGCCAAACAGGTCATTCAGCTTCTCTGCCGGAACATCATGCGGGATCTCTTCCTGTGGAAAGCCACTGAGATCTTCTTCACGCTGCCCTTTTTTCTTTGGCCTGCGTGCCGGTTTTAAAGCGTTATCAACAACATCATCTATGGACGGTTCCTGTATCTGGTCGTCAAAGCACGCCTCCGCTTCGTTGAAAAGGGAAATCTGTCCCGCGATTTCAGCCAGTTTTTCCGTATGACGTCCGAAACGCTGCTGATCGGCCAGCCGGATCTGTTCCATGAGGTTTTCATAATCATGTTCAAGCTTATCAAGACGATCCTGCATCTGGAAGATGACATCGTTTTTGGCCTCATGACCCATGATATTCAGTTCATCTGCTGTAAACTTCCGACACATATAAACCGTCCTTTCTTTCCATACAAGTATAGCAGATATACCGTTAAAAAGCCAATTCCGCCGGAAAAGATGTCCGTCATTCTGCTACAGGCCCAGGCTTTGCAGCGTTCCCTTTCAGGACCTGGAAATATAGAGTTTTCAAGGTTCGGCTTTTCTTTGTCAGGCGCGCCGCAAACGGTCCGGCGCTTCCACGACCGTATCGGATACCGGCTGTACAGGAATCATTTTCAGGCAGAAAAACAGAAAAAATTTTCTCTGTTGTGCACAATCATCAGTATACTTTTCCGGGAGTTACTTTTTTGACCTTTGGCTCCAGCGGATTTAACCCCATCATCAGGTAATGGAATTGTTCTTCCGTAAGTTCCGCTGCTTCCTGTGTGGTCCTTGGCCAGGAAAGGCGTCCGGCTTCGAAACGCTTGTACAGGAGAAGAAACCCCGTTCCCATCCACAGCAGTCCTTTGATCCTGTCCGAACGGCCTCCGCAGAACAAAAACAGGGTTCCTTTCTCAAAAGGATTCTGCTTATATTTATCACCGATGATCATGGCAAGACCATCGATCCCCTTTCGGAGATCTACGGTTCCGCAGGCCAGCACAACACGCCGGATTTCAAGCACATCTTCAAGCATGTGCCACCTCCCGCAGAAGCATACAAAGAAGCGGCTCCGAAATACTGTTGGATATTTCAATCGTTATATCATTGGCACTGATAACGGCCACGGTGTTATTGCCCGCTGCAGTTCTTACAGGAGTCGGCGCCGGGATTGGGAATTCGGCAAATGCTACTTCACCAGGCGATGTCGCAACAGGAAGCTGCATCCGTTCAAAGGCCTCCCGGCGGAACTTACGCAGCCAGTAATAATAAGCTTTTTCTTTTACACCATTATCAGCAAGCCATTGTTTCACTGAAACATTGGCAGGCCTCTGCTGGCATTCGGTTATGGTTTTGAGCCAGCTGGCCCGTCTTACATCGTGAGTTGATTGATCCATGATAGTTAGTCCTCCTCTAAAAAACTACTAGTTTTTTCGT
>CAMWSA010000570.1 GCA_947176785.1 uncultured Lachnospiraceae bacterium | reverse complement strand
ACATATAGCACATAGACGAAGCCCGGCGGGTAGTCGGCAAATACGCCGGCGGCATAAAAATTCCGGATGCCACCCTGGAAGGCCAGGTTGGCCCAGCCGGCAAAGCAGGCCGTGTCAGAGGCAAAGCCCTCGGAACTTCCCGCAAAAACGCAGCGCAGCAGAAAGGCACCTGCCAGCAGGATCAGACAGATTTTCCTGGGATCGTAGGAGGGCTTTTTATCCATCTGATAGATAAAAAAGTACTTCATGCCCAAAAACAGGACTGAATTCAAGTGAATTGGCAACATATGACAATCTCCCCTCTTTTTATGGATGACAGTGGTCGTCTCATAACGGATGTATCCTGATATATGGACAATTATAACAAAAAACTTATCTGATATCAAATAAAAGATGACAGATTTGCAAAATCGTGTTATAATTTTTTCAGAAAATCATAGGAAGGAGGACATGCCGTTGAAAAAGAATTCTCTGAAAATACTGCAATATGTGACGGGCATTCTGGTTCTGGCGGCGTTCGTCGTGTTTTCCGGCTATAAACTGATAATGTCCATCGTCTCTGACAGGCGTGCCGGGGAGGAGCATCAGCGTCTGCTGGATACAGTGGTTGCCGAGCAGGCTCAGATTCCCACTACGGCGGTCACGGGGACGGATGAGGACGGCAAGACCATTGAAATCCTTCCGCCCCAATATCCGCCGCTGTCTATCGACATGGATACGCTGAAGGAGATGAATGGCGATTTTCGGGGATGGTTCTATTTCCCTGCGGTGGAGGTCAGCTATCCGGTGGTACAGGGGGAGGACAATGATTACTATCTGAAGCATTCCTTTGAGGATGAAAAGAGCAATTCAGGCAGTATTTTCATGGACTGCGGTGCCGCCTCCGACTGGAGCGACAGGAACACCTTTGTGTTTGGCCACAATATGAGGGATGGCAGCATGTTTGGGACTTTCAAAAATCTGGTTGATGATCCCGCTCTGCTGGACGCTAATCCCCGCTTTTATATATATACGGAAGATACGGTATACACTTACGAGATCTTTTCCTATTATATGACCCGTAAGGACAGTAACAGGTATATGGTTTTTTCGTCGGATGAAAACTATGACAAGTATGCCGGCTGGGCGGTGGAGAATTCCAATCATGCGTTTGATGTGGATCTGTCGAGGCGGCCCAATATCGTCTCCCTGTCCACCTGCTATGGATCGGCAGGAACGTCAAGAAGGCTTTTGATCCACGGCGTATTGACTTTGACGGAGCCATATGGTATAAAATAATTAATAATATTGTATTAATTTTGAACCTTTTGAACAAAATAAACTGTCTTATTTAGTGAAGTGTTTAGATGAAATGTAGTCCGTAGGTGTGTTTAGAGGTATCAAAGAGGGCATAAGCATGAAAATGAGGGAAAAGGTAAGCAAATTTGTGGTGGTGACTATGGCTTCGGCATTAGTCATCAGCAGTATGTTTACAGACAAAGGTTTTTCTACCCATGCAAATGAGACGGCGGACCCCAATGTGCCGGAGCTGGAAAGTGTTTCCGGCGGTGACTATGTGGTGGCAGTCGCGGAACCGGTTCCACTGTATAATTACGCTGCGCCCACAGATAATTTTTCCAAGCCTGACTTGACGGATCCCTTCCTCTATTCCGTTTACGCTAACACGATGTCAAAAAGTGACCATGTGGAAGGCAATGTGGCCATCGGCTCGTTGCCGGGATGGTTGAATATATGGGGGAGCAGCCAGGCCACCGGGGACAGCGGCGTGAGTTATATCGGAGACCTTTCCACCGGCGCTTTCCAATGTAACGCAAGGGGAACCAGCTATGTTGTACTGCCTGAAATCAATGCGGATGGCACTTCCAACAAGTTGGAGGTGGCGGAAGGACAGGGGTACAGATTACATAAGATCAATGCTGACAATATTGAAGTTGGAAGCTTTATCACGGATAATCTCCTGAAGGGATTTACATACCAGAATGATATCAGGGGAACCATTGCGGATACGATTTCAGCAAAGGCATCGTGGGCCAGAGAGTTGTACGGACTGCCGGATATGGATACAGGTTCAGCGTATGTGTTGAATATCGCTATGGAAGCATTACAATCGGATTTCTCACAGGGTGAAAATTATGAGGGTAAAATTATTGCGGCGGCGGAAGCCGGTGGAAAATCCGTAATAATTAATATTTTAGACAGCGGTGAGGTAACTGTTCCGCATATGAATGCAAACGGTGCATCGGATGGTTCAGAGTATGCGGCCTGGGCCGGGAGGGTTATCTGGAACTTTGGCAATGCGAGTAAGGTAAATACCTCAAGGGTGTGGGGTCTCATTCTGGCACCTAACTCGACGGTCGTGAACGGGAACAATATTATCGGCGGCGTTATTGCCAATGATTTCCAGCAGAGTGGTGAAGTGCATCAGGTAAAGTGGGTTGGTGTGGTACCCACACCGCCGGCAGAAACGCCCGGGCCGACAGATCCGCCCGGGCCAAGTGAGACACCCGGGCCGACAGATCCTCCCGTGCCAGGAGAGACACCCGGGCCGACAGATCCGCCTGGGCCAAGTGAGACACCCGGGCCGACAGATCCGCCCGTGCCAGGAGAGACACCCGGGCCGACAGATCCGCCCGTGCCAAGTGAGACACCCGGGCCGACAGATCCGCCTGGGCCAAGTGAGACACCCGGGCCGACAGATCCGCCCGTGCCAGGAGAGACACCCG
>CAMWSA010000569.1 GCA_947176785.1 uncultured Lachnospiraceae bacterium | reverse complement strand
TTGCAATAGAGTATTACTGTTTGAATAATAAAAGTTATTGTTATTTGGGAGGAGAATATGCCATTAGAAAAAGGCGGCAGAGTAGCTGCTACATAAATATAAGAAATTAAATTTTTGAAGGAGTAGTATATGGAGGATAACAAAAAAGAAGCCCGGAGTGAAATCATCATATATCAGACAGAAGATGGAAATACAAAAATAGATGTTAAATTTCAAGATGAAACTGTTTGGCTTACGCAGGCGCAATTATGCGAGCTATATCAGACTAGTAAATCTAATATCAGTGAGCATATTAAACATATATTTGAAGAGGGAGAATTGGAGAAGAATTCAGTTGTTCGGAAATTCCGAACAACTGGTGCTGATGGCAAGAATTATAATATTACTCATTATAATCTGGATATGATAATTTCTCTTGGGTATCGTGTGAAGTCTTTTATTGCTACACAATTTCGGCGTTGGGCAACAGAACGCCTAAAAGAATATATGATAAAAGGCTTTACAATGGATGATGAGCGATTGAAAAATTCGGGTGGAGGAAATTACTGGAAAGAGTTATTAGACCGTATACGGGATATTCGCTCATCGGAAAAAGTGATGTACCGACAAGTGCTTGATCTTTATGCTACCAGTGTAGATTATAATCCAAAAAGCAGTGAATCTATCGCATTTTTTAAAATGGTTCAAAATAAGCTGCATTATGCAGCGCATGGGCATACGGCGGCAGAAGTAATATATGAACGTGCAAATGCAGAACAACCATTTATGGGGCTTAAGAATTTTTCTGGTGATTTTCCGACATTGAAAGATATCGGCATTGCAAAGAATTATTTAAATGAGGAAGAATTGAAGATTTTAAATAACATTGTGTCTGGATATTTTGACTTTGCAGAAATTCAGGCTATGCGCCATAATCCCATGTATATGTCTGATTATGTAGAGCATCTTGATAATGTGTTGAAAACGACCGGAGAAAAACTATTGCAGGGAGCAGGAACAATCAGTCATGCCCAGGCAATTGAAAAAGCAACAGCAGAATATAGAAAATATCAGGTTCAGAATTTATCACCAGTTGAAGAAGAGTATTTAGAAAGCATTAAAAATCTACATAGTACGGCGAAGAAAAATGTAAAGAATTAATGTGAAAATTGTGTTCCTATACAAGCGACGAGGCTGAAAAATTGTGTTTACATAGTAGCTCAGACACAGGAGGTGGCGTTATGCAAAATATTTTAATTGTAGAGGACGATTTATCCATACAGGCATTGCTGCATGATTTCATACAGGAAGCCGGATATAGTGTTGTATTGGCGGCTGATGGGGTGGAAGCCCTTGCCAGATATTCCGAACAGACCTTTGACTTGATACTGCTTGATATTATGCTTCCCAAAATAGACGGATACGGCGTTTGCGAGGTCATCCGTCAAAAATCAGATGTACCCATTATCATGCTCACGGCATTGGATGACGAAGAAAATCAACTTAAGGGGCTGGATTTACAAGCTGATGATTATATCACAAAGCCTTTTTCCATGCCTGTATTGTTGCGGAAAATTGCCGCTGTTTTACGCCGTTCATCAAAGCAGAATGATATTCCTCAGATTATGAACTATAAGGATTTAACACTGGATTTAGATGGGTACAAGGTTTATACAAAAGAAGAAAACATTGATTTAACGCCCCGCGAGTTTGAAATACTGCGGGAACTGCTGATACATAAGGGCAGAATCTTAACACGGCAAAACCTGTTACAAACCTTATGGAAGTATGAGTTTTTCGGAGAAGAACGAATTATTGATACACACATAAAGAACCTGCGAAAAAAACTTGGTGCTGCTGACTACATAGAAACGATCAGAGGGGTTGGATATAGAATTGATAAGGAAGATGAAAAGCCGGTTATCTGTTAAAGTTTTTTTGCTGACATTGTTGTTGATAGCGGTGTGCTGTTTTATAACATATAGCTTCATTTTACAGGCAGCCCCCAAAAACTATCAATATGGCATAGAAGATGTCGGTTTGGAGCTTAGCTTTTTGCCCGATGAATTATCGGGAACCGAAAAGGAGTACGCTTATATGTTTCTTGAAGCTGTGTCTGACTGGATAGAGGAACAATACGAAAATGAATTTGAGCTGCATTTCTTTCAGTCTGACGGACAGGAAGTAAGTTTACATGATATTAACCAACTTGCCGGCGGACAGATTACGGATTTTGATAAAGTTGAAAAAACAAAACCCTACACCGCTTCATTTGCTGATAACGATTCGATATATACGTTATTGGTGACAAGGAATACTGCAAAACATACCCAGACAGAAGAAGCTATACAAGGAACGCTCCCGGTGCTTTGCCTTGTCGTATTGTCAGGTTCTGTCATTTCAGCCTTTTTCTATTCATGGTATATGACTGCGCCTATTAAAAAAGTGAGTAAACTTTCAAAGAAAATGGCAGATATGGATTTTAGCGGATTTTGTTCTGCCGGGCGCACTGATGAAATAGGCGTGTTATCTGACAGCCTGAATACACTCTCCCGGAAATTGGAAACAACTCTTTCAGAATTGCAGGAAGCAAATCAAAAGTTACAAGCTGATATTGACATGGAAAGGCGGCTTGAAAAACAGCGGGTAGAATTTTTTGCAGCAGCTTCCCATGAATTGAAAACGCCTGTCACCATTATCAAAGGACAGCTTCAAGGTATGCTCTATCAAGTGGGACGCTATAAAGAC
>CAMWSA010000568.1 GCA_947176785.1 uncultured Lachnospiraceae bacterium | reverse complement strand
CTGCTTTACGGAGCTTAAAATGAATTCTATTGAATTCGGAAAGAAATGCAGACCTTATACTGTTCAATACAGAGATGTTTTCGGCTATGTCCCTTGCAGGGATGATTACAATTGCGGCCAAGATGAATATTTTCAAGCTCTTCTGAAGGCTATTGAAACAAAATGCAAACTTTCTGCTATTGTTCCCAAAAAGAATAAAGAATTTCAAGGGCCTGATAAGAGATATTAAAACTTGGCGTGAAGCAAGGCTTGTTGTCCCTGTGCTTCCTGCCTGTCGAAAAATTGAATGAATGTAATGTAAAAAGAGGTGGTTGACAATGGGACACTGTGTGAGAACTATTATTGGAGTACACAAAGATATTCAACGGATAGCAAATGATTGGTTTGCAAAGGAAATTAAACTGCCCCAAGGGTATGGTATGATCTTTCTCACCGATGCACTGTTAGATAATATTGGCGAATTGTTTGAGTCTGCAAATGAACCATCCGACCCGGAAACAGTCACAAGCAATTTGTTACAGGAGTACTCCTTCCACACGAAACTGGCTTATATTGAAGCTGATTATTTCGGCGGTATCGGAACCCAGTCAGGGATTCTGTACGAAAACGGAAATATCAGTATCCCACTATGCAGCGGAAAAGGAGCAATTAATATTTTGTTGCGGGAACTCGGTGTTTGGCGTGAAGTAAATAAGGACGAATTTGACAGTTTGAATTTAGGAATATATAGACGAATGGACAAGTGGATCAAATAACTTTATTTAAAAAAGCAATATTCTGTTTGAAGGCTGTTGAAACAAAATGCGAACTATAAATCAAAGGAAGGAGACGGCACATTATGTATGACAATCGGATTTTACGTGCACACGAAAAGGCAAAGGCAGAAGATTTGGAATGTATCGAGCAAAAATTTCAGGTAAAAATCCCGGCGGCGGTGAGGGAGCACTACTTGGCTTATAACGGAGGATACCCGGAAAAGCCCGTTTTCACAGACAAAAGCGGCAATGCGTATATTGTCAATTGGTTTATTTAGCCACTATTTCCGAAACACAGACTAATACGAAAAGCTGATGTAGGGATTTTACTATATCAGCTTTTGTCATTCTTAGTATTTTGTTAAAGTGATGTATTTGTATCTTTTTTATTGACAGCTAGCTTACGAAGTGATATATTTATCTTGTTAAGAGACAAATATATCACTTTGGAGGAAACCATTATGAAGAAAAGAACGAAACTCACAATATGCCTAGGCATGATATGCGCTCTGCTTGTAGCAATATCTTCATGGTACACGATAGCATATAACAATTCAAGATTTATTGCGCCTATGGATTTATCTGAATATGTTTTCAGAGTACAAGACCTGCCCATGATTATTTCCGGCGTATTTCTTGCCTTGTATGTTGTGTATCTTGTTGTGCTGCTTTTGAGATATATCATGACAAACAGGCATAGGAAATTAACCTTGCAATTCACCAGAACAATAAATCCCAAACTGGGATTTTTAGGTTTATTAGGATTTGCCGGATTTTTAGGATTTTGGACTTACAGCGTTGACAAGACAATTTTTCCATTTGTATTTTTCCTGTTTTTTGGCTTTTTCGGATTTTTTTATGAGGGAAAAATGTCAAATACTTTTATAGATGAACGATACAAAGAAAACAAAATGAAAGCGCAAAGCGTAGCGAACAAAACTTCTCTGTCCATTATTTTTCTTGCAATACTCATTCTGGGACAAGGAAAGCTCATGGATAGCCTTGAATATACCCTAATTGCTCTTGTTATTGTCGTAGCTCTTTCCTTAGCACTTGAAATATTCCTTAGCGAATATCTGCTATACCATTATGACAACGATGAACAGTTTGATGAAAGCGAGGAATGAGAGTGCTGGATTTTGAATGTAGATTAAAAAAATATAGGCTATTAAAGGATTTGACGCAAGAGCAGTTAGCGGCAAAAGTGGGTGTGCGGCGAGAAACAATTATGCGGCTGGAAAAGGCACAATACAATCCCTCACTTAAATTGGCGATTGATATTTCAAGAGTTGTTGAAGCACCGATTGAAGAAATATTCGTTTTCAAGTGATTTGTGTGGAATCAGACGAATGAAATCGCTAAGAATAAAAGACCGCTTACAGCGAGGTAAAGCCGCCATAAACGCCCCGAAAAATGACGGAGTACAATGCATGGTAGACATAACCGCCAAGAAAGCCAAGGGCAAGGGGAAAGGGAATGGCATTCATTCTGCGGCCACGCTCCCCGGCGTGGCCGCTTTTCCATGCTCCGGCTTATGAAGAAAAGGCTGGCGGAAGCAGCATTAACCTGAAAACCGTTAATGCCATGTTGTGTAAATGCCATATTTGTGCTACAATGTATATACTTTTTTCGAGGCGAATTTTGCAGAAGGATAAAAAATCTCCGGCAAAAACTGTTTTTAAGCAAAACTTTGAAGGTGAGGAATCGCAAAAATGAAACTGTCGGTTATAGCTGTTTTGCGCTTTTTATTCCCTGAAATACAGATTCTTGACACCATCGCAGAAGAGGGGTTCATAGCGATAAAATCCAAGGCAAAAAGCAATGCGAATAGGACAAACTCAACCGCTGCCGGCAATACCGTATTACAAAATAGCGGGAGACAAAGTACGCAGAGCCCTGTGGTATTTACAGGTCGGGCTAATGGGTCCACAGCGGGGGCGGCCTCTTCTACGATTGTTGTCAGCGCTGATAAAG
>CAMWSA010000567.1 GCA_947176785.1 uncultured Lachnospiraceae bacterium | reverse complement strand
AGGTGACGTTTACCTCCGACACTCTGCGGAAGTATTTTCCCAAAAGCTATACCCCTGCCCGGATGCAGGAAACCATCATCAAACTGCTGGAACAGTGGCAGAAAAAGCGTCAGAGAGATCAGGAACGCTGAAAGGAGCGTCTATGAGAGATCACGTTGCCAGGGAGTTAAAGGGCCACAACATACTGGCTGTGGAACGGTTTCAGGATAAGACCCGCTGGATGGTGGAATTTTCCGTCCTGCGGCCCCGTACCGCCTACGGCGCACCCGGCGATGAAACGCGCCTGTTTCTGGACGAGGACGGCTATCAGGCCGTTCTCGCCAGCCAGAAACGCCGGGACATCAAAATCAAACGGTATGCCCGCGTCATTGAGGGGCATATCCTGGACTTCAAGCCCAAAAAGAAACGCCACCCGTAAACCCGACAAATTGAGAGGAAGGAATGAGTATGTGTACCGTTAAGGAAATCAGAGAAGCCATCCGGGAGGACTGCCGCTCCCAGCGCAACATGGAAACCATTGAGATTGACCGGATTTTTCAAACCCTGACGTTTCCGCAGTTAGAGAGCCTGTTTGACAAACCGCCCATGCCGCCGGTTTTTCAGCGGTATAGGCAGAAGTCAGCCAGCAAATGAACGCCGCAATTCTTTTTACAGGATTGTGGCTTTTTTCATGCCCTGGGAAACGAAAGGAGTGCAGAAAATGGCCGTTTTTCGCGTAGAACGCACACAGGGATACACCGTTATGAGCAACTATCATCTGCGGGACAAGAGCCTGAGCCTGAAAGCAAAGGGCCTGCTGTCCCAGATGCTCTCGCTGCCGGAGGATTGGGACTACACCCTTTCCGGTCTGGCCGTTATCAACCGGGAAAGCAAGGACGCGATCCGCTCCGCAGTCAATGAGCTGGAAAAGGCGGGGTACATCAAGCGCCGCCAGACCACCGACGCGGGCGGCAAGTTCAGCGCCAACGAGTATGTGATTTATGAGCGTCCGGTAACAGAGGAACCGCCCGCCCAACCGTTGTTGGAAAAACCGTTGTCGGGTTTTCCGACAACGGATAATCCGACACCGGGATAAAGTGTACCCAAAGTCAAGGACAAATTGAAATACAGATAAAAAAGTCAAGCAAATTCAAATGGAGTCAGGGTATGCATCGAATGATGGTTTGCCAAGCAAAGGATAAACGCCAGAAAGAAGGTAACGATAAAACTCATTTGGTGAGAGTTTTGCCAGCTGCCACTGATAACGGTCGTTATTGTAATAGTCAATCCAATCATCAATGATCGCCTTGACCTGATCGAAGGTCTCGCAGTCAGACAGATCGATCTCGTCCTTCATATGACCAAAGAAGCTCTCTTGCGGAGCATTATCCCAACAGTTGCCTCTGCGGGACATAGACTGCCGCAGACTGCTGTCTTTGAGGATCTGGATAAAACGCAAACTGGTATAGTGGCAGCCCTGGTCGCTGTGGATCAGCGTTTGGGAATCCAGGGACACGCTGTGTTCTCGGACCAGGATATTGACCGTTTCAAGAACAAAGTCCAGTTCAAGGGATGGACTGAGGACATAAGCCAGGACTTGCTTTGTATAGGCGTCCAGGATCGTGGATAGATAACAGAAAACGCCGTGATAAGGGATGTAAGTAATATCTGTCAGCAAGACTTTGCGCGGACCATGCTGTTCAAATTCTCGGTTGAGCAGATTGTCCGCCACTGTGTTGGTGCGGATCGCCTTTGCCATCCTGCGGTAGGGATTTGCTTGTCGGATAGGGCAATACAGGCTGTACTTACGCATGAGCCGTTGGATCTTCTTTACATTCATCACAGTCGGCTCTGGCAGATGCAGCAGCCTCATATGGATACCGCGAATTCCTTTGGCATAACCCCGAAATTGGTATGCCTGTAAGATCAGCGAAAAATCCTCCTGGTCCTGTCTCTCCCGCGCCTGACGCATATCCTCTGCATTTACCCAGCGGTAATACCCGGAACGGGATACGCCAGCAATCCGGCACAACTCCGTAATACTCAACACATTTTCCTCTTTACTGACGATTTCTCGGATCAACTCGAACTTCTTGTCCGGCTTGTCCATCATCAGCGCCTCCGCTCTGTCCCTCCGCCCAGTTCGGTAATTTTTTTTAGAAATTCTACCTGCTGGCGAAGATAAGTCAGTTCATGCTGCATAGCACTAGTGTCGGGAGTTGAGTTCCTTCCTGTTCCTCTGTAGCTTTTGGCACGATTCGTATAGCCGCTTGTAAATTCGCGCCCCTCTGCTACGCACTTCCTCAAGTTTGACGCCAGGCTGTACATACGTGCGATCCCCAGAATCTCCGGGTCATAGCCCAGACTCTCAAAGATGGCTGGTATATACTCTCCGGCTTGGTATCTCGCCCAAAAGATGCGCTTAAATTCTGCTGTGAATGAAATCTGCCGTGCTCGCACCTCGTGTGTATATGGATTTTCCTTCAGCAGCGCTATCTCATATAGGCCAAAGCTGCTGCGCTTGTGTTTCGGCTCCATCTATGTCCCTCCCTCTTTTTCCAGTATACCATAGCTGTCCATCTCTTGGGATTGCTATCTGTATCTCTGTCCACTTTGGGGGGACGTCCCCGTTATTTTCGTGTCCACTTTCCAGTTTTTCCTTTATGGTCCGTGTCCACTTTATGGGGTACATTTTAAAATCCAATGCAATTAAATAAAGATATACAAAGAACTGACTTACCAACAAAAGA
>CAMWSA010000566.1 GCA_947176785.1 uncultured Lachnospiraceae bacterium | reverse complement strand
TACTTATATCATACTTGATTTATCTCAAAGGGACAAGTACCAAATTCCATGCATACATTTGGCCTGAAATGGTTCCTTTCCAGCCCCGGTCCAAAGGGCAGCTTCAGCCGGATAACCGTTTCTGCCAGGAATGATTATCCGCCCGATGCACCTATGCCGGCTACCCTGTACAAATAGCCGTGTACGGAAAAGCAGTAGAAGCCAAAAACAGCACCCAGGCCGCCGGCACCACATTGTTCCCAAACAAAAGACCGAAAAACCACACATTCCTATTATGCGGCTTTGCAAACAGCAAATAGATAAAATGGGGAAACTCACAATTTCTATCTTCCTATTGACACATAGGTAACTTGTTGCTATAATCAGAAGCGTAACAAGTTTCTAATAGGGAGGATTCCATGAAATTAGATGATTTGATTACAAGATTTTCAAGTACCACAGAAAACCAAAGAAAGGCTATTTTCAGCACATTATTTATTGCCGGAAACAAGCTGCAAACACTTTTTGATAACCATATCCCAGAGATATCGTTAAAGCAATTTATGTTATTGTCAATAGTCAAACAATCAAAGGAGCAGCTGACGTTTACCCAATTAGGAAATTTATTGGGCTGCTCAAGGCAAAATATCAAAAAACTGGCTGATGTCCTGATGAAAAAAGGATTTATTACGATTCGGCAAAGTCCGCATGATACAAGGGCCATGTGTATCTGCCCCACAGAAAAAGTAAATGATTATTTTGGAAATGATTTTCTACAATACCAGGAGGAATTGAAATATCTTTTTGAGGTGTATACAGACAAAGAGCTTGAGACACTTTTCATTCTTTTATCAAGGCTGTATGCGGGAATAGAGAATCTGGAGAAGAAAGTTGCCAATAAAGGCTGTTGAAAGCGCAATAGAAAATCAAAAGAGATAAGCCTGAAAAATCAATTAGGGCTTTACATTATGGGAAGGGAGATTGAAACAGATGCGGACAATTGTAATATACAATTCACAGACAGGATTTACAAAGCGTTATGCCGAATGGATAGCAGAGGCAACGGGGGCCGATTGCCTTGAATTATCAGTCGCAAAAAAAGAAAATCTGGCTGGATATGAAGCAATTATTTTTGGTGGCTGGGCCTGTGCCGGCGGTATCAGTAAAATCGGCTGGTTTAAGAGCAATATAGACAAATGGGCAAATAAAAAGCTGATCGCATTTTGTGTTGGCGGAAGCCCGATCGACTCTCCGGAAATCGAACCGGCCCTCAAACAGAATTTCAGCGAGGCGGAACTGAAAAAGGTAAATCTATTTTATTGCCCGGGAGGCTTCAATTATGAAAAAATGTCTGCTCCGTCCAAGCTTATGATGAAGCTGTTTATAAAAATGCTTAAGGCCAAAAAAGATAAAAGCGAGGAGGAACAGGAAATGATAAAAATGATTTCTTCGTCCTATGATATCTCAGACAGAAAATATATTGCGCCGATTTTGCAATGCCTGAAAAAATAACCTCCTGCTGTTCAGCACTGCCCTGCTGCCAATCCTCTCCATGATATACATAGAGGTCAAAAGCATTCTATACTTTTGGCCTCTTGATCACCTGCCGGCAAGGATAAGCGGGCTTGGCTTCTGGTAAACGCCGCCAATTCATTCCAGTACCCCCCCAACATATGCCTCCTGCATGGGCGTATCATACTCATCGAGCAAAATAATCACCTTCTTGCCATAATACCGCATTAGATAGTTTGGCAAAGCGAGCGTCTTACCAAAGCGCCTGGGACGGGTAATCAGTGTCACATCATCTCCCTCTTCCCACCACTGCCTGATGAAATCCGTTTTATCTATATAAAAATTGTTATTGATCCTGATCTTTTCAAAATCCTGACGCCCTATACTTATTGTCCTAGCCATAGCCCACCTCTCTTCCTGCCACGCTCTCCGGTGTATACCTTTCTCTATAGCTATAATATATCGTTTTCCCGCTATTAAGGCAATAGATTTTTGTATTCCGGCGAATGGGCAAAAAAAAGAGCCCTCGAAATATCCGCTGACCCTTTTTTCTGTTACCTATTCCTTTTGTGTTGTGTGCCCGCGTGATGCATACCTGCATCTTTCCCCTTTTATTTTGCGGGCACGAATCCCCTTTTATGGAAAAATGTTCGGCTCAATGCACCACCTTGAACTATGGCTTCCCTACCATTTTGTACCTCAAGGTTTTCCCCTGTGCATTTTCGCATCCCTATTTCCCTATGATTGTATTATAGCTTAAACCCGTCACACTTTTATGAACGAAATGTATTTATTTTAGTATGTAGTAAAAGTAGAAGAACCCGAAAGTGTTCTATTTGCTACATTGCCAGATAACTTTTTAAACGTTTTTCCATACAGTCCCTAACCAAATTTTTCTTTTGTTTTGCCATTATTTGTAGTATAATGTCTCAGGATACAAAACTCTTAAACAGCATATTCCCGGATCACTCCCGATGAATGTCCTGATGCCTTATAGCAGCCGGTTATTCATCACCGGCCCGGAGGGCAGGCAGGGAATATGCGGAGCATTTTAAAGGAGCCCTAATTATGAAAGCGCAAAAATACATACTTTGTTTGGCAATTCCTCTGACTCTCCTGGTTCTTCTTATCAGCTGTGGCGACAGCTTTACAGATACCGCCGGGCAGACTGCACAGGGGGATGTCATCCTGCATGACACGGGGCTTCCAATATATACCATCCCGCCCCTGCCCACTCCTTCAC
>CAMWSA010000565.1 GCA_947176785.1 uncultured Lachnospiraceae bacterium | reverse complement strand
ATATTGACCGTGTTAGGTCTTTTTCTAACACAAATCCCGTCACTTGCGGTAAGAGCTTCGCAATTATCTATATGTCTGTATTATATCCTCTTGATTTTCATTTCGCTAATTGCTATAATTTATATCATGATATAAATTTTCGGAATATCATAGGAGGACAATATGGAACTGCGAACCATGAGATACTTCCTTGCAGTGGCAAGGGAGGAAAATATGACCCGCGCGGCAGATCTGCTCCATGTTACCCAGCCTACGCTCTCCAAACAACTAAAAGCCCTTGAGGATGAACTTGGGAAAAAACTGTTCACTCGCCATAGTTTCAGCATACAGCTTACCGAGGAAGGTATTTTGCTGCGGAAACGGGCGGAGGATCTGATAAAAATGGCTGATAAGATCACAGCCGAATTTCTTACATTGGATAATGTTCTGGGCGGCGATGTTTACTTCGGCCTGGCAGAATCTTACCAGATCCGTTATCTCGCCGCTGCGATCCGGAAATTCAAGGAGACTTACCCTGACTTACACTATCATATCACCAGCGGCGACACAGAACAGGTTACGGAAAAACTGGATAAAGGCATCATTGACTTTGCTGTGCTGGCACAGGAGCCCAATACTGCAAAATATCATTATTTGCCATTTCCTACTGCTGATCTGTGGGGTCTTGTCATGCCAAAGGATTTTAAATTAGCAGAAAAAAATGCCGTCAATGTAGATGACTTGATTGGACTTCCTCTGTTTTGTTCCGAACAGGGATGGAATCATGATATTTCTAAATGGTGTGGAAACCGTATGGATCAGCTGCATCTTGAGGGGTCATTCCGTCTGTCCTATAATGGTTCCCTTTTTGTCAGGGAAGGGCTGGGCTATCTTTTAACTTTTGAACATTTGATTGATACAAACCCTGACAGTGGGCTTGTTTTCCGCCCCCTTACGCCTAAACTCGAAACAAAAATGTATTTAATTTGGAAAAAATATCAAATCTTTACGCCCATTGCAGAACGGCTGCTGGAAATGTTGAAATCAGAGTTTTTTGAATAAGCTACAAATGAAGAACGGCTCTGCATTAACAGAGCCTTCCCACATTTAGTTCATCTGTTTATTGGTGTATACTCTTTTCATTCTTTCCGCCGCAGGAAACCACAAACGTCCTCCTGCAGGACTGCATCATCGCCAGTTCCCGGACGATCCCTGCCGCATAAACGCCACAGGCGCACCACGCAGAGCAGGCACCGCACTCAATACAATCCATAGGAGTTCATGTGGCATAACAGTGAAATGATTCTAAAAACCACAAGTTGCATATCTGACTTGAATGTATTATGATAAAAACAGTAAGATGATAACGCTTCAGAACAGGGAGGTTTTGTTATGACAAATTCCGGAAAAGAAGACCTGCGCATACGGCGTACCAAAGAGTCCATCCGCAAAGCCTTCAATGAGATGATCTGTGAGATGGACTATGAACAGATTTCTATTAAGGAACTGACACAGCGCGCAAATATAAACCGCAAAACTTTTTACCTGCATTACGATTCGCTGGATGACCTGCTCCGGGAACTGCAGAACGAACTGGCACAGGCCTTTATCAAGCGCACGGAAGGTCTGGAACGCCCCCGCGATCTGGATAAGATCACACGGGAATTTTTTTTATACAACGAGGAACTGGGCAGACTGGGAGAACGGCTCACCTGCAGCGGAAGCTACCACTACATCAGCCGCCGGATCACCAACGATATTATGGAACAGGCATGGAAGAACGATAAGAACAGTCCGGACAACCCCTATATCCAGAATATTTATATGACCTATGTAGCACAGAGCACACTTGCCATTTATAAACAATGGGTTGCTGACGGAAAAAGAATTCCTCTGGAAGAAATCATTCAGGTAACCACCAACCTTGTATGTCATGGGGCAAACTGTCTCTAAAACACATTCTCAAGTCAGGATATTGATCAGGATGCCTCCCATGAAAGCATACATAAGCGTAACTGCCGTCCTGGATGTCATAAAAACGGTTCAGCAGGTTCGTAATGGTTGTCTTCCCGGCACCCGTGGCCCCCACAAAAGCCACCTTCTGCCCAGGTCTTGCGAAAATCTCAATATCATGCAGAACCGTCTTGTCCTCTGTATATCCAAAATCCACATGGTCAAAGACCACATCTCCCTCCATGATCTGATAGGTTGTGGTATCATCCGCATGGATAAAGATATTCAATACATCTTTTCTGTCCCGCAGGATATAATCCGCACATCTGCCTACAATAACACAGGGGCCTTTCCCCGCAAGATCTTTTATGACCTTTACCTGCGCGAAATAGAGCTGGTCCTGCAGCGGCTGGTAGTCCTCATAACGCCCCCTTCCCCCATAGGATGCATAACGGGCGATGTTAAAAAGAGCAGGCTGCTGTTCATATGTTCCTCTTTCTCCTCGACAAATCCCTGATGGAATCCGCTTTCCTTTGCTGCCATTTCAATGATCTCCCTGTCATAAAACGGCACATCCAGCCTTTTTGCCAGTTCGCTTCCGATGCTGTGTCCGCCGCTCCCGCACTGCCTGCTGATCGTAATGATTTTTCCCTGCATAATAGCTGCCTCCTTAAATTTTTTTCCAGTATAATTTCAACATGACCAGGGTTGTGATAAACGCCAGCACATCTGCCAGCGGCCCTGCCCACAATGCTCCTTCCACTCCTAATGCCAGCGGCAGCAACAAGGTTGCCGGAAGCAGGTAAACAATC
>CAMWSA010000564.1 GCA_947176785.1 uncultured Lachnospiraceae bacterium | reverse complement strand
TCCTTTGGCAGGTGCATCCACCTGTCTTATTGCGTTGCCATAAAATCCTGTTTCCTGCATACGCCTCCCTGCCATGCTCCCCTGTTGGGATTTTTGACTACCGGGCATCCAATTTAACATTTGTTTCGCAATTACCTACTTTTTTATCGAACATATGTCTGATTACCTTTTTGATTACCTTTTGATTACCCAACAAAAAAGGAAGTGCTGAAACCCTGGTAAAATCAAGGCTTTTGCACTTCCTAATGTATCGGAGTGGCGGGATTCGAACTCGCGACCTCCGCCTCCCTAAGACGGCGCTCTAACCAAGCTGAGCCACACCCCGTAACAAAAATTATTATAACTCGTCACCCCGAAAAAAGCAAGTTCTTTTTTTCAAAAATCTTATTATTCCAACAAATTTGTGCAAATTATTGTCTTAATTCGCATCCGAAGATATCCTTATTGTCCATTATGCACATGTGCCGCATCTTTTATATCAACTATGCAAGTGTCACCGAACGTACCGCCTTCCATTGCACATATTGTCAAAACCACCAATGCCGAGTTTCTGCCCTCAGTCCTTCATCGCCAGCAGCCGTACCAGGTAATCCCACACCCTCTGTGTTGAGGAGATACTCAGAGTCTCTTCTGTGGTATGGATATCATACATATTGGGTCCAAAGGAGATGCCGTCCAGGTCCTTGATCTTGGATGCCAGGATGCCGCACTCCAGTCCTGCGTGAATGGCCTCCACCCTGGGCTTTTCCCCATACATCTCCTCATACAGGGCAATCATCTTATCCCGCAGGGGCGAGTCCACCCGATAGGCCCAGCCCGGATAATCCCCGGTGATCTCGCAGTGCCCGCCGGCCAGCGCAGTCAGTGCCTGTACCTTGTCAAGCAGCGCCTGTTTGCTGCTTTCCACACAGCTGCGCACGGAGAACTCCGCAGACACCCTGCCGCCCTCCACTTTCAGGATTCCCAGGTTCAGGGAGGTTTCCACCAGTCCCTCCACATCGGCACTCATGGCCTGTACACCGCAGGGCAGACCATAGAGGTAATTCACTGTCCGCTGCAAATCATTGCCGGTCAGGCATTTCTCTGTCACCGTCCCCCGGATTACCACAGTAACGGATACTCCCGGATCCTTGGTGGCCAGTTCCTGTTTCAGTGCCGACTCATATTCTGCCGCCAGCTGTTCCAGCCGTTCCCTGTCTTCCCTCGCCGCCACAATCCGGGCCGTGGTCACTCTGGGAATGGCATTGTCAGCCAGTCCACCCGCACAGTTACAAAGCCCTATTTTTATACTGCCCGCCAGCTTCTGCAAAAGCCGGGCCATCAGCAAATTGGAATTGCCCCGCTCCTTGTGGATCTCCGCGCCGGAATGCCCCCCCTGAAGGCCGCCCACTGTCAGTTCACAGGCTGTCCCTTCCATATCCCGGCACTTGTCCGACATATCCACCACACAGTTGATCCTGGCCCCTCCGGCACAGCTGGTCAGAAAAATACCCTCCTCCTCGGAGTCCAGATTCAGCAGCCTGTGGCCCTGCAGCATGGACAGGTCTATGGCCCTTGCGCCATCCATCCCCACTTCCTCATCCACAGTAATGATCACCTCCAGCCGGGGATGCCGCAAGGTGTCATCATCCAGCAGGGCCAGGGCATAAGCCACGGCAATGCCGTCGTCGCCGCCCAGGCTGGTTCCCTCCGCATAGATTCTGTCCCCATCCACAGCCAGCCTCAACGGTTCTTTGGTCATGTCTATAGCAAGTTCCGGCTTATGCACCGCCACCATGTCCATGTGTCCCTGCAAAATCAAAGCAGGCTCCTGCTCATAGCCCGGTGTGGCCTCCTTGATGATAATGATATTCTTAACCTCATCCTGCATACAATGCAGTCCTCTCTCCCTGGCAAATCCCGCCAGGTAGTTGCTGATTGCCTCCACATTGCCCGAACCGTGAGGGATCTGTGCGATACACTCAAAGTATTCAAATACCTTTACCGGCTTTATTCCTGCTAAAACACCCATACTCTTTTTATTCTCCTTTTTGTATTGCGCTGATTTTCTTCCGGCGTACCGACTCTCCCATACCCACTTTGGCAGACTCTGAGTCCCACCTGCCGCCGGCTTTGCGCTATCGTGTCAATCGTTGCCGACAATGCGCAAATATCTCCTATTCTGTTATTTGCCTGTCTGCATTTGACTTATACCAACGGCCGCTAAGATTTTTCAATTCCTGTACGGCACATGCTGCATGATTGGGTAACACATGCCGTGCAGGAGAGAAAATCCAATCGGTCGAGCGTATAATAAGGCTGTACCTTTTTGACACACATTTACCCTACCTTATATCCTGTCCCCCACACCACCTTCAGATACCTGGGTTCCTTGGGATTTTGTTCAATCTTCTCACGGATATGGCGGATATGCACGGCGATGGTGTTGTCTGCTCCAATGGCCTGCATATGCCATATGGCTTCATAGATCTGGGTGATGGACAATACCCTTCCCCTCTGCTGTACCAGCAGCTTTAAGATCTTGTACTCAATGGGGGTCAGCCTTACCTCCTTATGGTCCACAAAAACCTGCCTGGTATTGTCATCTATCATCAGATCATCCACCTGATAGATTTTGTCTATATTGGCGCACATATTCACAAGCTGGGTATAGCGGCGAAGCTGGGACTTGATGCGGGCCAACAACTCCAGCGGATTGCAGCCGCTCACCACATAATCGTCAGCCCCTGCGTTCAGTGCCAGAAT
>CAMWSA010000563.1 GCA_947176785.1 uncultured Lachnospiraceae bacterium | reverse complement strand
CTTTTTCTAACACAAATTCCGTCACTTGCTTAAAAGAGTTTCGCAATTACCTATTATCCATTTTCTCAATATCTGCTCTCTTTTCTCTCTTTACGCTGACATATGACATTTATACATGTCCATATCTGTTTTCTCCCCTCCGAACACACTTTTCTCAACAGGACAGCCCCCTGTGACGCCAACAGTGCGGCCCCGTATGGGGATGCTCCGCGCCGGACACAAACTGATCCGGATCGATTTCGCTTCCCTCATACCCACGGACACCCATCCGGGGAAATTACATATGCGTGTCATCATCTCTTCCCCTCATTCATGAGTCCTGGCATACTTTTCACACAAAAATCCTGCCCTTGGCTGTCAACCGGGGCAGGATTCAGAATATACCAAGGTGCCGGGCTGCCTCCAAATAATACAAAAGACTCGAAATCAGACGTTTATTTGAAATATTCTTTCTGTATTCTTCCTGGCATTTTCTAACAATACACTTTCTTCTACCTTCATATATTTAGCCAACTCTTTAACAACATATTTAATATTTTGCGGTACATTTGTCCTGTTAAGTCCCAAAACATTTTTCGGTGTCAAATATGGCGCATCCGTCTCCACTAAAATCCGCTCTAAAGGAATTATATGTACTGCATCACGTAATTCCTTAGCTCTCTGGTCGTCCCAAATCCATCCTGTAATACCAATTGAAAACCCCATCGAAAGATACATATCCAATGTTGTTTTGTCACCAGTAAAACAATGAACCACCGATTTCTTACAAATATCCGGATGCTTTTTAAATCTCTTTATAAAATCATTTGCTGCACTACGCTCATGCAAAAATAATGGTTTGTTTAATTTTTCTGCCAGAACAATATGCTTTTCCAAACACCTTATCTGATTCTCTTTGGTGGAAAACATGCGATCGTAATCTAAACCACATTCCCCCACAGCAACCATCTTATTATTCTCGATCAAGATTTGCTCAATAAGTTGAAAATCTTCCTGCTTTGCGCGATCCGCATTATGTGGATGTATCCCAGCTGTTCCAAATACATTGTGTGATTTCACAAAATCATTTATCCTTTTACTCTCTTTTATATCTGTACCTGTCAGAATACAACATACTTTATTATCCTCTGCATCCTTAATTATCTTTTCTGGTTCAGGAAACTGCTTACAAAACAAATTTAATCCAATATCATAATACTTTACAAATTCCATAAACTCCTCCAAAAAAATCAATCTTTTATCTACTCCATATAGTCCTACGGTGCCTTTTTCTTTTGTGGTGGTTTAGCCTTTTCCTCATTTTCATTACTGCAGTGGTTTTTCATTGCAGCATCCCCCCAACCCATACTCCTCGATACGCCCTGACACTCCTTTTTATATCATCCCTGTTTTGCAAAGTAATGATTCTTCGCATATTCAAATTTCTCATTAAACCTTCGGATCGCCTGCTGACTGATATCCAGTTCCGGCTTCAACATATCAAATGCATGCATACTGGATGGATAGACATCCACGCTTGCCTCAACTCCTGCTCCTTTTAAATTCACTACAAAATCCAGCGTCTCCTGATAGAACGGTTCCCCGTCTCCCACAAAAGTATATGCGGGGGGAAGCCCTGTGAAATCAGTCTGCCTTGCGGGCGCCGCATAGGGTGAAACGGCTTTCTTTGCATCCTGTCTCAGGTACATCCTCCACCCGAAATGGTTCCTTCTTGTATTCCAGACCCTGCCGTGGTTATTCCTGGATGATTCCGTATCGAAATTATCAATCATCGGATAAAGCGGCATCTGGTATGCAACATTTACCTCTCTCCTGTCCCTTGCCATCATGGCGAGTGCAGCACAAAGCCCGCCTCCCGCACTTTCCCCGCCGATCATGATCTGGTCGTCCCTGATGCCAAGTCCCTCCGCATGCTTTTTCACATACAAAAGGGCATCATAACAGTCCTCAATGGCAGCCGGATAGGGTGCCTGGAAGGCAAGCCTGTACCCCGGCGAGACAACAACCGCACCATACTTTTTCACAAGGTCTGCCGCCCGGCCCATATGTACCATTTCCTTCATGCCAAGGATATAACCGCCGCCATGGATCCAAAGTATGCCCGGCGCATTTTTTGCCCCGGTTTTTGGTGACAGCACCAGGGCCGGTATCTTCCGGCCATGTGCTTCCATCTTCATCTTACTTACGGCGATATCCTTGTCAGGCTTCATTGATGTCATGCGTATCACTCCTCTGAGGCTCTGTGTAGGTGCGGAATTTTTTCCTTGACGTGTTCTTTGCGTACATTTCATTGATGCTGTAAGTGATTTTGTCGTTATTCAGTTTTGCCCTTTTCATTCCTTGATGAAAAGGGACTTCCTTAACTCCTATTATACTATATTCCCTTTTCCGTTTCCAGTGCTAATTTACGCGGTTTTCCGCTATTTTCTTAACCCGTTTTGTTATCTGTTTCTCGGCTATCCGCTTGAATACCGTTTCCATTTTATCAGTGCCTGCATAATGCCTTTCCACAATTATTTTTGTGGGGTTAGTGCTGTCGACCGCTCGTTGTCCTGTCTTGCTGTCTTTGCTCATAAATTTACTCCTTTACATAAAAATAGAGCGCATAGATTAGTTTCTATACGCTCTGACGCTGCGATATTTATTCTGTTGTGGTTGCAGTGATATTAGATGAATACTTTATTTTTCTATTAGATATATTGAATTGGGCTTTATCCAATGTATATAAAAATGTACTAATTATAATT
>CAMWSA010000562.1 GCA_947176785.1 uncultured Lachnospiraceae bacterium | reverse complement strand
ATCGTAAAGGTAGGGCTGTTTACCGGCCCGGCAATTCCCAGCCCGGCTGCCACCCCCTGGGTAAACACGGTCTTGCCCACCCCCAGGTCCCCGGTCAGGGTGTAGACCTGGCCTGCCAGGGCCTCACGGCCCAACTGCTCCCCTATGGAAAAAGTCTCCTCCGGGCTGTGGGTCTCCCATACCCGGATGTTCTCTGTCTCTGTCATGCCCTCTCCTAACCCGGATAAACCAGAAAAGCATATTGTAAACATGCTGCGTAATCGGACCACCTGCGCCGTGCAGGAAGGAACGTCTATTCGTTTGTATAGTCAACTACGTATCCTGACTTTCCCCGGGGGCATGTGGGTGCTGATCATCTCCACCACCCGGGCACGCTGCTCCCCCAGGTCCCGGTTGGGAAAAATGGCCGCACTGACTTTCGTGGTGTAGACAATGACGCTCCTCCCCGTGGCCGTGGCCCTGTACAGATCCGCCCAGGCCTGCCGCTCCGTGGTCTCCCCCTGGGAGACGGATATCCCCTCCTCATCCAGCATATAGTGCAGGGGCTTCTGGAAGGAGGGATTGGTCAGCGCCAGCTGCCTGCTCTTCAGCCACATACTCACCGGCAGATACAGCAGCAGGATCACGCCGCAGACCAGAAAAATCCACTGCCGGGGGTCCATGCCGAAAATCACGATCATCAGCGCCCCGAAACAGCTGCCGATCAGGCCGGAAGCGCTGCTGTAGGCGTGAGCCATCATGTAGTTATACAGATCCCCTGCTTCTATTTTCACATCAAACTCTATCATATTCCCTGTTGTCCCTTTCGGTTTTTGGATTCTCTATTGCCTGACTATACCTGCCAACGGCCGACTCCCGCCCGGTACCTGCTGCGTAATCGGACAACCTGTGCCGTGCAGGAGGGAACATCTATTCATTCGGGCGTATATCATAGATTATAAACAGATGACGCCCAAAATGCAAGTGTTTCTTCCGGGAGTTCCGGGAGCCGGTTACCGTCAAAAAAAAGCCCCTCAAAAAAAAGACTTGTCAAACGGGGCGGGCGGCGTTATACTGAGATGCATAAGGTGAGTCTTCGGGGTTGGGTGCAATTCCCTACTGGCGGTGATGTATGGCAACATACCAGTCCGCGACCCGCGATGGTGACATTGCGGCTGAATCGGTGTGATTCCGATACCAACAGTACAGTCTGGATGGAAGAAGAACATGGAAACAGGCCGGCGGCCCGCATGGGATATGCGGGAGACCGGCGGGTGTATGGCCTGCCTTTTCTCTCAGTAGACAAAAAGCAGCCCCTATGCCTGTGTATCATGCGAATCGGCCCCGGTTACGCGGAAATTTCTGCCAGAGATTCCCGCGTGGCCGGGGCTTTTTATGCGAAGTACTTTCCTTACAGTATACATACATGACCTTGCAGCGGGCTATACGTAACCCATGCCGCCGGAAGGGCCGGATACGCCGCCCGGCATGCAAGGCCCCCGCCGCGCAAGCGGCAGAAAGTGAGGAAAATGATGAACGGATTTTTCAAAAGTGTAGCGGAAAACGCGCTGTTCGCAGCGGAATTTCTCCTGATTATCGTCGCCATATTCCTGGTGGCGCTGGCTCTGGAGAAGCTGGCGGACAAAAAGAACCATGAGGGCAGGATGAAGGGACGTACCTTTTCCACCCGCAAGATGGCAGTCACCGGCATGTTCTCGGCCATAGCCATGATCCTGCACCTGCTGGACTTCCCGCTGCCTTTCGCCCCTGAATTCTATAAGCTGGATTTCAGTGAGCTTCCCGTACTGGTGGGAGCCTTCGCCTTCGGGCCGGTGGTGGGGGTTACCATTGAGGCGGTAAAAATTCTGCTGAAGCTCTTTATCAAAGGCACCAGCACCGCCTTTGTGGGGGACCTGGCCAATTTCGTCATAGGATGTAGCTTCATCCTGCCGGCCTCCACGATCTACTATTTTAAGAAAAGCAGGAAAAGCGCCATTGCAGGCTGTGTCATCGGTACTCTGATCCTGACCCTGTTCGGCACGGCTTTCAATGCAATTTATTTGCTACCGGCCTTTTCCAGGCTTTACAAGATATCCCTGGACAGCATCCTGGCTATGGGCAATGCCGTCAACCCCCTGATGGCTGAAGGCAGCATCGTCAGCTTTGTAGCCTGTTGTGTGGCTCCCATGAACCTGATTAAAGGCGGAAGTGTCTCCCTGGTTACCATGCTGATCTACAAGCCATTAAGTCCCATCATCAAGGCCGGAAAATAATCGTAAAAAGGGGATTCGTGGAAAACGCCCATCCTCGAATCCCCTTTTTACATGCGAACGGCCAGATTGCTATTTCTTTATTTTCATGGTGAGAGAAATCCTTTTTTTCTGCATGTCCACATCCAGCACCTGCACGTCCACAATATCTCCCACACTGACTGCCTCCAGAGGATGTTTGATATACTTCTCCGTGATCTGGGAGATATGCACCAGGCCGTCCTGGTGTACGCCTATATCCACGAACACGCCGAAATCAATGACATTGCGCACCGTGCCCTTCAAAATCATGCCCGGCTTTAGGTCCTTCATATCCAGCACGTCGCTGCGCAGAATGGGCCTGGGCATATCGTCCCTGGGATCCCGGGCAGGCTTCTCCAGTTCCTTTAAAATATCGGTCAGGGTAATCTCACCGATTCCCAGTTCCTGGGCCAGCCGGGCCTTGTTCCCGACACGCTTCTCCAGGCTGCTGACCCGGCCCTGCGCCCCGCCTGCCGCC
>CAMWSA010000561.1 GCA_947176785.1 uncultured Lachnospiraceae bacterium | reverse complement strand
CAGCCGGGATAGCCGAGGGAAAAGCAGCCGGGATAGCCGAGGGAAAAGCAGCCGGCATAGTCGAGGGCAAAGAGGCGGGTATGATAGAAGGTGAGCGCCAAGTTATTTATAATTTTTTGGAACATCTGGGGAGGATTCCAGAGGACATTCAAAGACGTATTGAAGACGAGCAGGATAGAAATACTTTGAAAAAGTGGTATATGGTTGCGCCGGGTGTGGAAAGCTTTGAGGAATTTCGGGAGAGCATGGGAGCCGCGGATTAGGCGATATAATTTCGAAGAAGCTGTGCCCGCATCGCATCGCAAGGCAGGAAGAGGGACTCCCTCTTCCTGCTTTTTAACTTTGAATACAGATATCTTCGCCTTTAGGCTGTCTATATTTCTCCCGGCGCATCTGCGGTTTTGCTCAGATTTTCCACATTTTCCGCCAGTTTGCCTGTCACATCTCTGATGGCTTCCGCTCGGTCAGCTGTTTCTGCGATATCCTGATACCGCAGGTCCGCGCAGGCAAAGTTGCCAAAACTCATATTCGCAAAGATATTGAAAAATGAGAATATAAGGAATATAATTATAGATATTTAAACAGGCTTTCGGAAATTGCGTAGACAAACGACTCTTATAATGGGCGGCATAGTTTCGGTCATGTGTGCTTGCAGTAAGTATTTGGGACTATATATTATATAAAAGGAAAGGGCGAGGATTATGGATGAACAAAAACTATTGCGGCCTCCCGTAGAGGTACGGTATCGGGAGGAACTTAAGGCGCTGAAAGCTACGGACAGCGGGAAGAGGCCGGAGAACTGGCAGCTGTCCCCCAGAGCGGTGCGTACTTTTATCCTTGGCAGTAAGACTCCTGTTGCGTATGAGGGAGGCACTGTCTCAATCGGGAAAAAATACTTTGGTAACGATGCCCTGGTGGAGCGATGCATTATTACCCTGGCGGGTAACCGTGGGCTGATGCTGGTGGGGGAACCGGGAACGGCCAAGACCATGCTGTCGGAACTTCTGTCCGCTGCCATCAGCGGCGTCAGCACGAACACCATACAGGGGACGGCGGGCACCACGGAGGACATGATTAAATACTCCTGGAACTATGCGCTGCTGCTGGCCAAGGGTCCCAGCAGGGAGGCTCTGGTACCTTCACCCCTGTACGTGGGCATGGAGCAGGGCCTTCTGACCCGCTTTGAGGAGATTACCCGTACCCCTGCGGAAGTGCAGGACAGCCTGATCAGCGTACTCAGCGACAAGGTGCTGAACGTGCCGGAGCTGGGAGATGAGGGCATCCTTTTTGCCCGTCCCGGCTTCAATGTGATCGGTACGGCCAACACCCGTGACAAGGGCGTGAATGAGATGAGTTCCGCCCTGAAACGCCGCTTTAACTTTGAGACGGTCATGCCTGTGCGGGAAGTGGCGCTGGAGAAACAGATTATCTTAAACGAGGTTCGCAGCCTGGCGGCTGAGAGTCATATCGACATGCCGGTGGACGAGGATGTGGCGGAACTGTTGGCTACTACATACCACGAACTGCGAGAGGGCGTATCCGACATGGGCCATCGCATTGACAGCCCTGGTGCCGTGATGAGTACTGCGGAGGCAGTGTCCGTGTATTACCAGACCATGATCGGCGGGTATTACTACGGGGACGGGAACATGGATGTGGACAGCCTGGTGCAGAACCTGGTGGGAGCCCTCTCCAAGGAAAGCAAGGAGGATCTGGGCAGGGTTAAGGATTATTTTAACACAGTGATCAAAGACAAGGCAGGCAAGGAAGGTGGCCTATGGAAACAATATTACGAAGCAAGGAAATGGCTGAAATAAAGCTGCTTCCCGTGCGGCATCACAGCCCGGCCTGTGCTTGGCAGGTGCAGCGCGTGATCAGGGAGTGGCAGCCCCGGGCCGTGCTGATCGAGGGGCCGGACACGGCATGTCCCCTGATACCGGCCATGATTGATCCTGCCACCAGGGCCCCTTTTGCCGTGTATTATTCTTATGATGACACAGCGGGGGCAGTGTCCGAGGGCAAGGAGAAATACCGCTGCTACTATCCCTTTCTGGACTATTCCCCGGAACTGGCGGCACTGCGGACGGGCAGCGCCCAGGGGGCACAGGTAGCTTTTATTGA
The DNA here is from genome assembly GCA_947176785.1 of uncultured Lachnospiraceae bacterium. Taxonomy (GTDB): domain Bacteria; phylum Bacillota; class Clostridia; order Lachnospirales; family Lachnospiraceae; genus Acetatifactor. The sequence continues at coordinate 634 of CAMWSA010000561.1, read as the reverse complement.
CCTGCCCTACGGCGATATCCTGGCGGCTTCCCAGGAAGGAAAGGGCATGCGCCAGGAGGGGGACAAGAGCAATTATAACGACGATTATCTGCTGTCACGAAGCGCCTATGTGCAGCGTCTGTGTGAAAAGACAGGGCTGCGCAGCTTTGACGAGTTTTGGGAGAAATACTTTGAACTGGAGGGGCTTTCCCAGGACAGTGAGACCTGGTTTGGAAATCTGCTGACTTACTGCCGCCAGGCCAGGGAAAGCACACCTTCGGATGAACTGAAGGAGGAGGGGTGCCTGGCCAGGGAGGCTTATATGGCGAGGAAGATTCTGGAGAAGGCCAGGGAACTGGCAGGGGTTTCTCAAACAGAGCGGAAAGCGGCGGATTCCCAGGCATCCCCTCCAAAGGAGGATGTCCCGGCTTTACGGAACCGTATTCTGGTGGTGACTGGCGGCTTTCACACCCCGGCCCTGGCACAGCGGCTGGGAGGGCTTGGGGAGGGAGGGGCTACCGGCATCGGCTCTGTCAACGGGCAGCCGGAAAAAGCGGGCACCGACGGTTCTGACAGCGGGCACCCGAAAACAGCGGGCACCGAAGGTTCTGTCAACGCGCAGCCGGAAAAAGAGGGCAACTGCGGATCTGAACAG
>CAMWSA010000560.1 GCA_947176785.1 uncultured Lachnospiraceae bacterium | reverse complement strand
CCTATCAATTCCAGAACACTTCGGGTCAGGAGCAAAATGTGGCCTTTGGCATCAATCCCGGATATACCATCTCCAATGTGCAGGTGAATGGTGCAGATGTCCCCTTCTTGGTGAGTGAGTACCAGGAGTACAATGAGGCCATGTTGGAAGTGACCATTCCCGTCGATGAACAAGCGGAGCTGGTCATGGAATACAGTGGTTTTCCGCAGGAGAGCCGCAATATGTCCACGATGCAGGGCAGCAAAGAGATCAGCACAGAATACCTGTGTCTGGAGAACTCGGCTCTTTCCCCGCGCCTGATGAATGTTATGCCGGGCGAAAATGGATACCCTGCCACCATTGAAATTACACTGCCTGCGTCCATGACTGCGATTCCATTTGGCTCCAGCGAAGCAGAGGTGATCGCAGAACACGACAACGGCACCAAAACCTGGCGTTATGAGGCCAATGGCACGGGCGGCATCCTTTATGCCGGTGATTATATTTGTGAGAATATTGAGGCTGGCGGCATGACCATTGAGTTCTACTACGGCCGGAAACACCAATCTGTTATGGAAGCTGCGGGCGCAGTAGAGGCAGTCAAATCTGTGGTTGACTACTGCACAGAACACTATGGCCCCTTGTCTTTTGGAACAGGTGAAACGCTCAAGCTCATCCAAAGCCGGGTCACTGGCGGCGGCTATGCCACGAATGGCGCCAGCTTGCTTGACGAGGCAGACTTTACCGCTGATAACCTTGGAAATGCTGATAAGGGCGGCGGCGCCGGTGAAGTGATGATCCATGAGCTTGTTCACCAATGGTGGGGCCTTGGCAATATGTTTGATACTTCGGATTCCACAAGTCCCTGGTCGGCCGAAGGTCTGACCGTCTACACCACCTACCGTATCGTCAAAGAACTATATGGGGAAGCCTACGCCCAGGAACATTACATCGACCAATGGCAGCAGGCTGTGGACGACTACTATTTGGATTTCTATGTACGCAATCCCGATTACCTGGCGAATCTGCCGGAGGACAAGCAGCTGGAGATTACAGGGAACCTGACCTATGTGCGGCAATACTGCGAGATGCCGCTCAAAATTTTGAAAGCAGAGCAGCTGGTGGGCGGCGAAGATGCTTTTGATCAAATCCTGAATCGTCTGTTCAACCGGGAACTGGACCCCATGTATCCCTATCTGACCTATCAGGATTTCTTAAACGCCTGCGGGCTGGCAGAGGAGGATCTGAACCTTGATTAAGATATTTCAATATGAGTGCAAACGCCTGTTGTGGAACAAATTCTTTTTTGGCCTTTTGCTGATCCTGCTGTTCTATGGATGGCAGGTACTGAACAGCGTGACCATTTTAGGGGTGTCACACACCGCCCCGTTCTCTCCCTGGAGTTTCGGGGATTACCTGAGCCGCATGATTCCACTGCTGTGGATTGGTGCCCTCTTCTTTTTGACATTCTTCACATCCGGTAAAGCGCAGCGAGTAAATATCCTTACGGATGCAACCCCGGTTTCTCCGAGACGATATGCCCTTACCCGATGCGCCGCAGCCTTGACCGGAACCGTATTACTGGCTTTGGTTTGTATCGCGGAGACCGCTTTCTTTTACGGACAGTATTTTAGCTGGTACAGTTGGGGACAACTGATTTTCCCGGTTTTGATCACATTGGTTCCGGCGCTGATATTTGCGCTCGGGAGCGGCTGGCTGTTGGGTCAGATCCGGCCTTGGCTGGTCTATGTATGGATGTTAATTCCCTTTGGGTGCATGGCTCTGCCACTGCCTGATGCCTTGAAAATTTGGAATGGACGGTTCTTTAGTGATTATCCATTATCGCTTGGGACTTTAGATCCGGCTTTCTCTATACCGGCTGTAGTTCTTATCGTTCAGTGCGCATTGTTTGCTGTGGGTATCGTCCTGTTGATGATTCGTCCTGCACATTCCAAAAGATAATAAGCGAGTGAAGTTTGAACGATTGGAGGTGAGCTGCTTGGGAAGTTTATAATTCTATCGTTTAGGGACGATGAAGAAGCCCTTTTAGCAAAGCAATATCGGCCTTTGCTTCTGTCGCAGATTTTTCCACGGTGGCCATCTCCACAGACGCACCGCTGCTCTTTGGCTCTCTGTTAATCGACCCGCAGCGCAGGCTGGTGTGGCAGGCTGGCCAGACGGCAAGCCTGCCGCCGATGGAGGTTGATATTTGTATTTGTTGAAATACTCATGTTTCCTCCTTGACAACCATGTGAATTTTCTGACAGGAATCAAAGATTGTATCTGACTGCCGGGCGACGGCAAAAGAAAAAAAGCCGTCGTTCAGCAGGCAATCATCATGCCCTAAACAAACCTACGGCGGCTTTGACAAAATCAAGGCCGCCGTTCCTTATGCTCAAAGAGTGACGACCCTGTTTCAACGGTGACGGCGGCTTTAGGAGGGAGCCGCCGTGAAGCGAGAACAGCTTCGACATAATTCGGCAGGAATTTACCTGCCAAAAAAAGCCTGGCCGCCAACCGGCCCCCATCTGCTTATGAACAGGCACTATCGTGGCTGGTTCATAAGACCTATAAGACGCATATAAAAAGCGCCAGCCACCGTACATCGGAAGCTGGCGCTTTTCCTTGTCGTTTTTTCGGGAATTTCCCCGAACGGTGTCGCCCGCCGCCTTCGTTTCGGTTCACCCGTCAACCAGTGAATTGAAACGGAGGTACATCATGCAGAAGATCAACCTTCGGGACCTGTATCCCGATACATATAAAACCGATGTCTTTGTAGACG
>CAMWSA010000559.1 GCA_947176785.1 uncultured Lachnospiraceae bacterium | reverse complement strand
CAACAATATTGATGGTCACACATGATGTCATGGCAGCCAGCTATTGTGACAGGATCTTGTTTATGAAAGACGGCGAAATAAAAGCTGCCTTAAGCCGTGAACAGGAAAACAAACAGAGCTTTTTTGCGGATATTTTGAAGAAAATGGAGTGGATAGAGGGAGAGAGCCATGATGTACTTGAAGCTGTCAATCCGTAATGCCAGGCGTTCTTTTACAAATTATCTTTTATATGTAGCGGCCATGACTGTCCTTTTGGCGGTTATAGAGGTATCTAATTGTATAGCCATTATAGGAGAATCAGCCGGTTTTCAAGTCATTTCCCTGCCCTTGCTGATAGCGGTCATTCAAATAGTTTTAGTTGGATATATAGACACTTTCATGTTAAAGCAGCGGGCAAAGGAATTTGCAAACTATTTATTATTGGGTATGGGAAAAAAGAGCTTAACCCGACTATTCCTATGCGAAGTCCTGTTGATTGGTTTCTGCTGCTATTTAGCAGGGACAACAATAGGCTTTGCTATCTATGGATTTTGGTATTTCCGTGAGCCTTTACATGAAATGAAACACTGCGGATTCCTTTATGGTAAAAGTATGCTATATACGCTTATGTTTTTTGGCCTTATTGAAGCAGTGTGTTCTTTTAGGCTGAAGCAACGCTTAACCAAATTGCAAATAAGGGAGCTGATGTATGAAAGCAACCGTAATCAAAGCGTAAAAAATGCAGGGAACTATAAAACATGGGGAATAATCTTCTTTTTGTGTTATGCGTGCTTAATTGGCTGCGTATGCGGAATTGCTTTTTTGCCGGATATTTATATTGTTTATCCTGTCTCTGTTGCAGCTATACCTTTGTTAAGCGCTGTCTTTGCCTTTTACAAATGGGCGTTTGGCTGTCTATATGCGAAAAGGAGAATGAAATCCGTTAAAATATACCAGAAAGACATACTATATATCACGGCCCATATTACATCAAGCTTCAAAACGTCCGCTATTGTAAATACTGTTTTTTGCGTATGTTTTTTGTTTTCAGCGTGTTCTTTCATAACTGGAATATTGATGCTGCAGCCGGAAATCCAGCTTTTTGATACGGCTATGCGTCAGTGGATGGGAGTTTCACAAATAAGCATCTGTATTGTGTTTTTGGTTATTTACTTTTCGATATTATCTTTACAGCAGATCATAGACGTCAGGCAAAATTCAAAAAGCAATCAGATCATGCGCTGTATGGGAAAAAGCAACAGGCAGCTGGAAAGGCTTGTGAATCAGCAGATAGCAATTAAACTGACCTCACCGATGATAATGGCTTTATTGATTATTTTATCCTGCATACCGTTACTGAATGGAAAGATGAACTTAATATTGCCAGCTTCTTTGAATAATATTCTGTTCAAATTAACTGGCGCATTTGGGGCGTGTATAATATTTTTCTATGTCTTTTATTTTGGAATTGTCAGTGCTATGGGCAAACGGTACATAACCCCCGCTGCCCGAAAGTAATCAAAGCAGTAGGTAATCATGCCAAACTGTTCCGGTGAGGATTCATCCATGCGGTTGAAGCACCGGGAAATAGCCGGCTGCACAATATTGACAATCGCAAAATCCTGTCTTTCCATGTACAATGGACAGGATACGCAGTGACGTGAAGGGAATCGGAGGAGAGAATCTGTAACTGGTGCAGGAAATAGTATGGGATTACAAAAAGCTCACGATAGAAATGGTGAGACATTTCATGGACAGGCACAATTTTACCGGTATCAGTCCGAAATGCCGATTTTGCCGATTTATGTGCTGATTTGGACAGGGCGCTTTTACAGAACTGTCCGGCAGTGGTATAATCAGGTATATGTAATTGTGAAGGAGATTTTTGAAAATAAACGATCAGAAATTGGAAAAGCTGGCAAAGGTTTTGTCTCAAAATGAAAAGTGAGGAATAAACGGTGAATGCAGAATTGAAGGATAAGCTGGAAGCCTGTTTTAGCCGCAAAAGAAATCCGGCAGACTGTTACGGGGCGCTTTCGTATATGAAAGAAAATCTTGGACAGATCAACTTTGACGACGACAGCGATATGTGTGATATGACAGATATCATTTTACGTGCGTTAGAGTTGGATGAAAACAATATAGAGTTTGTGGAGTTTTTGATTTCCAAAGGCTATGACATCAACTATAAGCTCGCGGGAGGCAACTGCCTTCTGTTAAAATATGCGGATGATGCGCTGAAGAACAGGAAATTTCCGCTTGAGGTGATGAAGCAGCTGGTCAGGCTTGGCGCGGACGTCTGTTCGGAAACGTTAGACGGCGACAATCTGCTTTCCATTTTAGCGGGACGGGAGGAAATAGCTGCGGTTTATATGGTTGAATTTTATGACCTGACGCCGCTTGACAAGACGGACAAGTACGGTGCGACGCCTTTGATGTACGCGGCAATGAGGGGCTATAACTCTCTTGCCAGGATATTGATTGAACGGGGCTTTGATGTCAATGCAACTGGCAGCGCGCCTGTTACCGACGAAAAGCTGAAGGTGGAGACAGACGGCGTTTCCCCGCTTGCGTTGGCGATCCGGTTCGGCAATGCGGAGATGGTTCGTATGCTGCTTGCGGCGGGGGCGAACGAAGCCGTCTATGACGCGGAGGGGAATCCGCCTGTCTTTTCACTGATACAATATCCGGTTGACTTTTTTATCGAATTTTGTGGCAACTGTATCAAGGACGATCACCCTATTTATGCCCCCAAAATGGAAATTATCTCTTTGCTGGAACAGCTCGAC